>NZ_CAXAVM010000164.1:0-16109 GCF_963972345.1 uncultured Gimesia sp.
CCGTTCAGCAATCGCGCGAGCACCTTGGATATCCGTTTCGGGAAACACGATGATCTGTGCCCCGTTCCGCGCGGCTTCACGAATCAGCGAACAGGCTTTTTCGACCGTCGCGTCTTTATTCAGAAATACAGGAGCGACGTGGGCGAGCGCTGCTTTGAATGCTGGATAAGTCATTGTTGAATACCGAATGAAAGAGAAGTGAATAAGACTCTTGTTTACGCTGACTTGTTTTCCAGGTCTGAGACCCGCTGTTCCAATTTCAGTTCCGCCAGTTTTTCTTCTAATCGGTTGATTTTTTTCAAAGCATTACCGCCGTAAATGAACCCACACACTGCAAATATGAAGGTCACAAAGGCAGCGGAATTTCCGAATTCAAATAAACCCAAGTCCATAACAATACTTCCTGTTGTTCAAAGTTGAATATAAAAAGAATCAGGTCTCTTTGTTTCTTATGCGAAAAGTCCTTTCACACCTTCGCCTGAATACTCTCCAGAACACCATCCCACAAACGTAGTCTGGCTTCGACTGCGGCCTGCGCTGCGGAGATGGCTTCCTGGATTTTCACCGGGTCATTGTCACACAGTCCATTGAGCAGTCGCAGTGAAAGCGGGGCGTGGAAGTCGCCGTCCAGTTCGACGTGTCGATTCAGATAGAAGTGAAACACAGGTGCCTGCTGCGCGGTGACGCCCGTCTGTTTCAGAATGGAGCGGAACATGCCGGGAATGATATGTTCGCGACCCAGTGCGAAGGCGGCAGCGATTTTATGTGGCGCCCCGTCCGCGATGAACGCAAATGTCTGGGTCGTGAATTGACGCGATGGCTCGGGCAGTCTGGGAAACTACAGTGCCGCTTCGATTCCCCGTTGATCGACGATTTTGATGAATTCCTGCAGGGTCTGCGTGCTGGCGCCGACTTCGGTCATCGCGGTCTGGTAGAGTTCGAAGTGACTGGAAAATTCGCCGTCGGAAGTTTCGTCGCATTCTTCTTCCAGCACGATCTCATTAATAAACCGCCGCACGCTGGCATCACCGCGAGGCAGCCACGGTGCACCCGTGGGTGCGATTACACCTTGCAGGTGCTTGACCAGCGACATGAAATCCCAGACCGAGTAGACATGGTGTTCCATAAACCGCTGCAGATCTTCCAGCGTGGCAATCGCTTCGTAGATCGGGTGTTCTTCCAGCTGGCTGGTGAAGGAGTCAATTATTTCGGACGTGATTTGTTGAGTCATGGACTTCCATTCCCTGGTTTGCAGAATCATCGTGAAGAGAAACATGAAGCCGCGCAGGAACCATGTTTCTTTTCAATACACGGCGATTATAGTTCTTACCGTCATTTCTGGCAGGGGTGGGGAATCATTTTTCGGGAATCACTTACAGATCCCCATACTTCGTCGCCAGCACAATCGTATAGCCGTCCGGATCGCGGATCCAGAGTTCTCGATGTTGCGCATTGGGATTGACCAGCGGACCCTCGAGTATTTCCGCTTTCAGATCTGTAGCCCGCCGGACAGCGTCTTCAAAATCATCAATTTCAAACCAGAGCAGGGCCCCGTTCCCCTTCAGTGCATCAGGGTCACCCAGAAACGGATGTTCGTGTGTGTCCCATAAATGCAGTTGCAGGATGAGTGTCCCCTCGCCATTCATCAACTGTTCGTATTCGGCTCCGCCATGCCCGCTTTTGACATTCAGCAAACGTTGATACCAGCTGCTGCTGGCTTCCACATCATTCACAACAATCATTGGCTGAGCACGCATCAATCGTCCCCTTTCGGATTGGGTTCCCCAATCGTTTTGTTGAGATCAGACCGGATAGATTCCCGGTTTCATTGGTTGTTTCATCTTTTTTACTGCCCGCATTAAATCATCCCACTCTTCTTCATCGATGGCATTGATCGCGCGTTTGATCGTTTTGCGGTTACCGGTCGCACAGTTGACGACGATCGGGTTGATATCAGTCCAGCGTTTTTTGTCAATGAGGTTCGTATTGTGGAACGTAGTGACTGTCGCGAGTTTAGAACCTTTTTTGAAAGGTGCTCCGGTCGCGCTTTTAATGGGACGTTTCGCAATTTTCAGCATCAGGTAAGGTCTGCCCCCCTGGGCGTTCATATCAGCCAGAACAGCAATCAGGTTTTTGTCCGGATTCACAACAACGGCCGGCATCAACGCACCACTGGCAAAGTGACTCTTCCAGGTATAGGTATTCATAAATCCGGCCGCCAGGGCGACCCCAGCTATAATTCCCCCGAGCGCAGTGGAAACCGTCAGCAGAGCGATCCCCACAATCACGCCGACAGCATAAAACAGAACTTCACCAGGATAGCATTTCAGTAATACTCTAAAGTCAATTTTAATCATCCCGCATTCCAGTACTCAGTAGTGACAGATATTAATGAAAACTCACATTGTTTAATTTTTTGAGAATAGAAAAACGTTGTTTACACAGGCAAATATACTTATGTTCCAAAGGGGCTTCAAACCAGGACTGCCGAATTCAAACAGATCGGCAACAAATCAGTGGCTGGCTTTACTTTAAAATCAATCAGGAGAGAAATAGAGATCTTACGTATTTGTTGAATCTCAGATCTGTGTGATATCTCAAAATCGCAAAGAAACTCTTGGCGTCACATTCAGAGAGCCGATACAATTGTTACGTGTTCTTTCACATTAATCGATCTATCCCCCCCGCTTGCGTTTCGCATTCATTTTCACCTGTCTTTGTTGATTCCCGTTTCATCAATCAGGAAAAACCTGTTATTCCGGGATGTTCAATACGTAACACAAACAGAGATCAAACTAACCGAGATCAAACCAACCGACTGAGGAGAGAGCCTTGACGCAAGACGATAAGAATCAGGACAAACCAGCAGGAAACGAACAGGGCCGCCGCAATTTTCTCAAAGGAAGTGCCGCTGCCGTGGGAGCGGGGCTGGCGGCGTCTGTTCCCGGCATGGCCTCGGCGGCGGACGGTGATTGTGAAATGAAGAACCCGTACGGCGCGCGTCCGGGCGGCGGGATCAGTCTGCCCGACTATTACAAGCCCTGGCCTGCCATCAAAAATCGCAACGTGTATATGCCGGGCACAGAAATCCTGCCGAAAAACGAAATGCGGATTTCCTTTCTAGGCAGTACTCCCTGGCCTCCCACGCGTCTGCAGTCGGGAACTTCGATTCTGGTGGAACTGGGCAATGGTGAATCGCAACCCCGCCGGTTCTTCTTCGACCTGGGCAACGGCAGTATCTCGAATGCCATCGCCATGCAGGTCCCCGCGCCGCTGATCAATGACATCTTCATCAGCCATCTGCACTCCGATCACTTTGCCGATCTGCCTTACTTTTATCCCTTCCGCGCTTTCTCTGGCGGTTATACGCCGCTGCGAGTCTATGGTCCTTCAGGCCGAACTCCTGAACTGGGCATCAAGCACATGGTCAAGCATATGCGTGAAATGAATCGCTGGCATGAAGAGAACTTCAATGCGTGTCCCATTGGGGATGGTATGGAGATCGAAGTCACCGAGTTCGACTGGAAAGAAGAGAACGGCCTCTGCTACGACAAAGACGGCGTGAAGGTACGTCACTGGCCGCGCTCGCATGTGAAAGACGGCGCCTCCGCCTATCGACTCGACTGGGAAGACGCCGGGCTCTCCTTTGTCTGGACCGGGGATGGACGCCCAGATGAGCTCTCGGCCAAGTACGGGAAAGGCGTAGACGTCTTCGTCTCTGAAGGCACCATTGATGTCCCGCAGCTCTCCTCGATGAAACTGGGCGCGCCCGCGGAACTCTGGGAATATACGATCGACATTTTTCATACCATGTATTACGCCGCCGGCTATCTGTTCAAGCAGACGCAGCCTCGCATGGCGGCCATCTGTCATTATGAATATGCGGGTCCCGCCCTCGAAGCAGAATCGACGGCGGAAGTCCGCTCCAACTGGGATGGACTGTTCATGTTCGGCGGACCCGATGTGCAGGTCATCAACGTGACCAAAGATGCGATCTGGTCCCGCGAAGCACTGCTGCCCGATGGCGCTGCCCCTGCCTCGATGGATCCGCGCTGGCTGCTGAAGCCAGGCGAAAAACTGCCAGCGGAAATCACATTGCCTACCCCGCGACTGCCTCGTGAAAAACAGCAGGAGCAGTTTCTGCGGGATCTGGAAATTGATCCCAAACTCTATTATCCCCCCGATGCGTATCGCAAACCGGTTCAGAAATGGCCAGGCATCACACTCAATCCACGCGAGATGCTCGAAGCACGTGGCATCAAAGTCGACAATGACAAGTAATAATGTAAGGTCGTATCACAGACACGTTCTGATTTTTGAATGACGTGTTTCATTCTCGGAGAGCAGTTGAATGACTGAAGACGAACGTCCGATACTCGCGCCGGCCCCGCGGCTGGAGTCGATTGAAATTGAAGGCCGCGATCCCGTACCGGTCACGCTGCTGACCGGATTTCTGGGTGCGGGTAAAACAACACTCCTGAATCGCATTCTCAACGGTGATCACGGTCTGCGGGTAGGGGTGCTGGTCAATGACTTCGGCGCGATCAACATCGATGCAGAGCTGGTGGAAGGGGTGGAAGAGAATACGATCAATCTCACCAACGGCTGTATCTGTTGTGAAATTCGCGATGACCTGGTTAATTCGCTGGAACAGTTGCTGACCCGCGAGGATGTGATCGACTACGTGATTCTGGAGGCGAGCGGCGTCGCCGACCCTGAAGGTGTGGTGATGACATTCCTGAATGCCCGCTATGAAAAGCTGTTGCGGCTGGACAGCATTACCTGCGTCGTTGATGCCGAAGCGATTTTTACACACGCCGACAATGAAGAACTGACCGCGCTCAAACTGCGGCAGATCGGCTTTGCGGACATGGTGCTGCTGAATAAAGTCGATCTGGTGGGACCCACGCATCTGGAAGTGATCCACGAATGGATTGGTCAGCATCTGCAGCGAATTCGAATCGTCAATGCAGAGCGCTGCGAAGTTCCGCTGGAAGTGCTGCTGGCTGTGGGGCGGTTTGATCCGGCTCATCTGGAGTCACAGAAGCAGAAATCGATGCGCGAAACTGCTCCGCAGAAACATGCCGCCGCCAGTCAGGTGTTTGAAACGTGGAGCTACGAATCAGATCAGCCCTTCTCCAGCGGACATCTGCAGGAGATGGTGCGCCGCAAACTGCCCGCCTCCCTCTATCGCTGTAAAGGTATCGTCTACTGCAGCGAGGTCCCGGAGAAACGATATGCACTGCAGGCCGTCGGTCGTCGAACGGAACTGACGCCGCTCGACGACTGGGGCACGCGACCGCCGCGCACCCGCATCGTTGCCATCGGTTCTGGTTTCGACAGTCGAGAACTTACGCAGCTGTTTGATGAATGTCTGGAAATCGCGGCTTCCGATCATTCAGCTTAATTAAACCAGAACGCCATCGTGAAAAAATTACGACGGCCAAAAGTATTATTAATGCGGCCCCACATTTCCGGTGTTGCAAAATCGGTGATCGTTCCTTTTTCCAGATAAGGTGCTGCCGCGGTTCCCTGGAACCAGAGAAACGGATCGATCTCACGAGGCTCGGTAAAGACACGCCGCAGATTCACTCCCTGGGTTCCCGGTGTGCCGCGCCAGAAGGGAATCAGCTTTTTCCCCTGCAGTACCAGCCCGGTTTCATCCAGCACCGCCAGCCAGGTATCCACCATCTCCTGCGTTACTTCAATTTCCAGTACGCCGGTCTGCTGCGGGTTGGGAATCCATTCATTTTCGTTATCGGTTTCCGCAAGATAATGTTTCCACATGGATTTCGCATGTTGCTGCATATCTTCCAGATGCGACAGGGCCACTTTCATCCGGTCCGGTTCCTTCAGTTCAAATCGCCAGAGGTGGATGAACGCCAGTATGTCGGAGATCAAGGGACGGTCAAATCGACGGAGGTCGTTCAGGTTTCGACTCCCCTCCATCAGAAACAGGTAAGGCGTCTCCACCTTTTCAAAAAACAGATGTGCCGTGCAGTTGAACATCTCCTGCCCGTCAACCGCCAGCAGAACTTCCCCCCAGGCGCACAGAAAATTACAGTAACCTGCCAGCCAGTCTGCATCACCGCGATCAAAACGGATCAGAAACTTTTCGGCAGCCTGTTGCTGCGCGGGAGATCCCATCTGTCCCAGCAGGAATTCGGCACTGACTGGCTTGCCCGTGCCAAACAGATCGACTTTAATCAAGCCCACATGCAGAGGCAGTTTCACATCGGAATCTTTCACCGCAGACAGGGTTTTCTCTGCTTCATTTAAATCATTGACCCACGTCTGAATTATCTGACGCACATCTGCATAGGAAACAGTTTCAGGGTCGGGATTTTGCGTGAGAATATTACTCAAGGGGCCGGGTAGATTTCCAAAAGCACCGCGCACCCGCAGACCGTTATCATACAGGCTTGAACCCAGATGTTCGAACGACTGAAAGA
Organism: uncultured Gimesia sp.; assembly: GCF_963972345.1. Classification (NCBI taxonomy): domain Bacteria; kingdom Pseudomonadati; phylum Planctomycetota; class Planctomycetia; order Planctomycetales; family Planctomycetaceae; genus Gimesia; species uncultured Gimesia sp. The sequence goes on from NZ_CAXAVM010000164.1 coordinate 6,453, forward strand.
ATTGAATGACCCCCAGCCCGAAGCGTGCCTCATCATTTTCCGGCGACTTCTTTAACTCTGACCGGATCGCTTCGGCCCCCTCAGTCAACTTCCCCTGGGTGAGGTATTCTTCCGCCAGAGGTGCGGCGCCGGCGTGTTGCATCGCCTGCAGGAATATCCCGGAAATCATTACCAGTAAAATCTTGTACCGCATGAGAGGACTCTCCGTAAAAACAGAACGACAATTTTAAAGTCATTTTATAGACTTGCAGATCGCAGTCACAAAATGACATACCTTTAGTGAAGGCGTATTAGAATCGATTATATCACAAAAAACTCAAAATTTTTTTTTGAGAGGCAGCCTGACAACCAGTCTGGTGGTTGATCGATCACTTCTCACAGATATGATGAATAAGATACTGAAATAGCAAGTTGTGTACACAGCTTCTGAGAAAATATGCCAGCAGAGCCATTACTGGCATGAATTTTGCGTTTTCTCAGTTGATGCAGAATATAAGGAATCAACCATTCTCTAAGACATCGTTCTCTAAGAAAGGGAGATTAACATGCAAGGCACAACGAAAATCAATGAGGAAATCACCGTCGGTCCCCAGCCTGACAGACAGGAGATTTATGAGTTTGGTAAGGAAGGTTTTAAGACGATCGTCAACTTCCGTGCACCACACGAGCAGGATCAGCCAATTTCTCCCCTGGCGGAAGATGAAATCGTCCACGAAGCGGGGATGGAATACCTGCATATTCCGATGTCGATGAATTCTCTGAATGACGCCCAGATTGATCAGTTTCGCGAAAAATATGATTCGCTTCCCAAACCCATTTTTGCGCACTGTAAAAGCGGCAAGCGCGCCGGTGCAGCAGCGATGATGAACCTGGCAGTCGAACAGGGAAAATCAGGAGAACAGACTCTTCAGAAAGCAAAAGAAATGGGGTTTCAATGTCACAAACCCGAACTGGTTGAGTTCGTGAAAAGCTATGTCGATTCCCATAATGGATCAGCTTAACCAGTTTCGCTAGAATAGAGTTAACTCTTAACGGGAGTGGACCAATGCCGGCAACATGGACGGACAAGGAAGAAAGACAGTATCAACATATTAAAGAGAGCGAACTTGAACGTGGCAGGTCGGAAGAGGAAGCCGAAGAAATCGCAGCCAGAACCGTTAATAAACAAAGACGACAGTCCGGCAAAACTCCCAATAAAACTACGCAGGGCACAGGCAATCCCAATACCAGCCTGGAAAACCGCACGGTTGACGAGTTACAGAACCGGGCAGCAGAGATGAACATCAAAGGCCGCAGTAAAATGAAGAAAGACGAATTGATCAAAGCGATACGCGATCAGCAATCGAAGTGAAATGAACAGGTCAGCCGGAAAAACGATCATCGTGACTGAAAGAAGAGCACTGCTTCCATCGCAATTGAGCTCCTGTTTCAATCTTGAATAATATGAAAATCTCGCCAGGTTACAGATTATGAACAGCACTCAACTTTCAGCACAAGATTCAAGATCACGCTCCACAGTGATTCCCTGTTTTCTCCGGGGGTTCTTTGAGAACCCGTTACAGGTTGCCTCATTTGTACCAAGCTCAGGTTACCTGCAGCGAAAACTGAGTTCCCTGGCCTGCCTGCAGACCGCGCGCTCTGTGGTGGAACTCGGCCCGGGGACAGGGGAAACCACCAGGGCTCTGCTGAAAGCGATTCCTGCGGAAGCCCAACTGTTAGGCGTGGAAGTGGTTTCCGGGTTTGTGAAACATCTGCGTGAGTTCGCTGATCCCCGACTGACCGTCGTAGAAGACTCGGCACTGCATCTGAAACAGATTCTGAGCCAGCAAAACATGCCTGCCCCCGAGGTGATCGTCTCCGGCGTCCCTTTTTCGGTGATGACACCCACAGAAGGCCGCCAGCTGATTCAGACGATTCACGAAGTACTGGCTCCCGGCGGTGCCTTTGTGACTTACCAGTTTCGCAACAATGTCTGTGAATTAGCCTCAGACTGTTTCGGCGCCCCCCAGAGCCGCGCCTTCGTCTTATGGAATCTGCCTCCCCTGGATGTCTACCTCTGGGAAAAAACTGCGGAGACGAAGGAACAGAAAAAAATACCCGCCTCGCCGCTCAAGGTATGATCGACTGGAAATCGATTGAATACGATTAACCAATGATCAGAAGATTTCGGAGATTCAGTCGACTTGTACGCGAACATCTTGATTCAAAAAAGTGTCAAATCGGGATAGACTCTATATTCAATCTTCAGGTTACAGTAGATTTAAGTAAGCTGGTAATTGATAAATCTGAGATAAGAAAGTGCCCATGTCATCATATCCACAGTTTGACTCAGTCTGGGTATTTCATGGAGAAGCGGCGCAGTTTGCCAGTGGCGTCTTTTCGGGAAAAGCTCAAGCGGAAGACTGGATAGCCCGGCATCAGTTAACAGGGTTTTAACGTGTTATCCCGTGGGGACCGGCGTTTATGACTGGGTCATCGAAGGGCAGTATTTCAAACCTCAAAGAGAATATCAGTATTGCCCCCGGTTTATCGGACGCTTCACCAGCGCGAGCCAGGAGCACGAGCATTACGAAAACGGCGTGGGCGAAAGTGATTCTGATAATGATCCAATTGAATCCGGGAACGACATTTCTGATCAATGACGAACTGATTGAAAGTTTCCCCTGGTATGATTTTGTAAATGTGTCTTGCTTTGCGATTGACTGGCACGACGGTCGTTCTCCCACAGTAAAAATGACTGTTTCCAGTACATCACAGCCCGAACACACTGCTGTATTCCAACTGGAAAAGGTAACAGAATGTATTCTTCCTGAAATGGGATTGCGTCTCTTGCAGTTTTCGCATTTGATTCTGGAAAATGTTCGCTCACAACAATGGGAGGATGTCTGGTATCGAATATACGATCTGAACTTTGGGGAGCCGTCATTTCGTTTTAAGTCAGGGCATGTTCAAATTCAGGGATCACAACACACATCGAAATCGGAGTGTGAATGGCTCTGAGAAAGCTGGTTCTGATTAATGACTCTCTTGAAAAGCTGGTTTGGGGCTCAGGGGGACCTGTAACTGCGCTGCTGGAGCAGGGTAAGCTTCCTGATGGATGGGCGGAAAGTTATTGTGATCTTGTGAAAGTGGCCGAAGATTATCTTTTCACCAGTCGACGCTGGTCTCAACGCCTGTTTCGATCTCTGCATTTTGCTTCCTGCTATCTGCCACTCCGTTATGAAGTCTGGATCGCTGCTGGAAATCGTCCCTCACTGCAAACTCGGCAGGAATTGGGAGAGATCGGTCAGATGCAGAAATATTGTTCTGGAACACGCTGCTTAAGCACCATTGTTTTATACAGTTCGAATACTTCACGGGGAACCAGAGAGCATTGTTTGCTCTGTCATTTGGCGATCGTTGTCCGTTGGAGTTCTCCGGTGATCCTCAGGCATTAAAAGACTGGAATGCTGATTTGAAAAAATGTTTAACAGCTTTGGAATGCGAATATTGTACAGCTGATAACTGGCCGGCCTGGATTCTGATTGCCGTCCATTTTATCTCATTCTACGTTGAACTCAGTTTGCAAAGGCAGATTAGCCAGAGACTAAATAGACAATCTGAACTGCAATCATCGTCCGAAATCAACCAACTCTGTTCGCGTCTGTCAGAGCAGGTTCCCCACCGGTCGCTCGTACTGCTAATCCGGCTTTGGCTGGAATCAACGCATTGCAGCAGGGACTCATCCGGATTACCTTTGATCAAATCGCTGTCACAGCAGGTGGCTACCACTATTTCGCCACGCACCCATTGTGAAGTCCTGCTATTTCAGAGTAATCATTCCGAATGTTGAGCTTCCGATGAAAAATACCAACCCTGATACCTGGCAGATCCCCCCAGACTGGCATCAGGACTTTGAACCAGAGGTCTCGCTGGAATTGCAGACATTAAGGGAATTTGCACAGGCGGCTCTCAAAATCAGTTCAGACATGTCGGCTCATCTGAGCCCATTTGAACCGGGGTACCTGAAAGTCGATCTGTTTCATAAACAGGCTCGTCTGGCGGAAGTCTATGCGAAGGTAGAGGAATCAGGTTTCGTGTTTTCTCTTTACATATCCATCGAGGATGAGAGTGAAGAGGAATACCATTTTCGCACGGTTGCAGAAGGAGTCAGCATTCTCAAGAATGTGTTGTCCTCCTCCTGATCGCTTGCAGTTATTTTTTCTGCGCGGCGATATATGCTTTGGCCTGGTCGATATAGCCGGGAGTTCTCAGGCCGACCTGCTGGGCCTCTTTCAGAGCGGCATCCATATCGAGATCGTCGTCCAACACGCGATGCACGAGCCAGATGGCTCCGACGCGATTGGCCGACGCACTATGCAATATCAGCGGGTGCCGGGCCTGATCGTTCAGCACAGCACGGCATTGATCAAACACAGCCGGCGTGAGGGTGTCAGGTGCCAGAAACGGAATCGACACGTAATGGAGTTCCAGCATCCGCACATACCCGCCTTCATCCCAGTCGAGTTCTTTCTCTGTACGCAGATTGACGACTGTTTTGATGCCTTCTTTCTGGATCAGGGGAAAATCAGTTTTTGCGGGTTGACCGGCCAGATAGATTTGACCCCTGCGATGCAGAGGCGTGATCTGGCCGAGTGTGACTGATTTTAATTCCAGCGGGCTCGGGTCTGCTTCCGGTTTTGCTGACGCCGGCAGTGTGAGAGCAATCAGACTGAAACACAACAGGGTTCTGAATAACGTGAAGTTTGGCATGACTTGTTCCTTCCGAAAAGAAGTGTTCGTCGAGACCCGTTACCCGTTATTATACCCTGTTGAGCCAAAGGATGTATCAAAAAAAACGCCAGTCAAGACGAGTTGACTGGCGTGAATAATCATGCATTGAAGAGGTTAAAAAAAGGAAAACTGATAATCCTCTCAGGAGATAATGCATGAGATAAAAACAAGTTTTGTTGATTGATCTATTATCTTTTGATGAGTCAAAATTGTCAAGGCAAATATAAATACTAAATGAAATCCTGGCGAAAAATCTGATTAATAACCGGATGTCTGCCCAGTTCGGGCTGGGACTCTGACAGACTGTCATATCTGATGAATTCGATCCGCCTGGATATCATTTCCGATTCAGAAAATGTAATATGAGAAAAGCATGATATGAGGGTGCCTCTTGAGACTGATTCCCTGAAACCAGCCGGGCTGTTGAGGTTTTCAGGACATCTTCGACCATCACCGGTCTACAATGTAGACATCAGCGGGAAATCGTCTCTGAATGGCGGCATGTGCACCGAAATCAGACTGGAATGAAAACGGGATTGAATAGACTTTGATGTTAGAACCCCTTCGATATCTATTATTACAGGTGCGCAACGCCGACGACCCCATGCTGAAACAGGAAGTATCCTGTTTTGCGGAGATTCTGGAAGTCGATGAAAGTCAGGTGGCTGTCTTCGACCTCTTGGGGGGCTCACTGCAGGAAAATGACCTGCTGGAAACCGATATTGTGCTGGTGGGGGGCAGCGGGCATTACTCTGCCGCCGGTGAAGGGGACTGGCTGGATGTCGCCCTGGACAGTCTGCGACTGGTACATGACTCCCGCAAACCGACGTTTGCCTCCTGCTGGGGCTTTCAGGCGATGGCCCGGGCCATGGGAGGCCGGGTAGTTCATGATCTCGAAAAAGCAGAACTCGGCGTGCATCATGTTAAATTGACATCAGCCGGCACAGCCGACCCGGTGTTTGGCCCCTCGGGACCCATCCTGCAGGGATTGATGGGGCATGAGGATACCGTGGTTGAACTCCCGGCGGGAGCCGAACTGCTGGCCTCGACAGAGCGTGTGCAGAACCAGGCATACCGATTTGTGGATCGCCCCATTTACTGCACGCAGTTTCATCCGGAACTGAATCGCGACTCGTTTCTCGGACGCTTAAAGAGCTATCCTGAGTATGTCGAAAAAATCGCGGGTCTGTCGCTGGATGAGTTTCGCCATTCTATTCATGATACACCGGAAGCCGCCGCTCTGTTAAAACGATTTGTGCAACAGATTGCACCACTCCATCTGGATCAAACCTGAAGCGATCTCCCGCTCACCGCCAGGCAGAGAGTTTATGTCAGAACCATCACCCCGAAAATTACATGTGGCCATCATCACCTCGGGAGGCGCCGGGATGTTCTGTGGTGCCTGTATGCACGACAACACCTGGACCCGCGCCATGATGCTGCAGGGCGCGGAAGCCACGCTCATCCCCACGTACACCCCCATCCGGGTGGATGAAGAAAATATGACAGGCTCCCCCGTCTTCCTGGGGGGCATCAATGTCTACCTGAATTATCGTTCCCATCTCTGGCGGACGCTGCCTCGTTTCATGAAGCACTGGCTCAATACGCCCTGGATTATCAATCTGGCCACGAAGTTTGGCGTCAGTAACGATGCCCACGAACTGGGCGCGCTGACTGTCACACTGCTGGAAGGGGATCAGGGAGCAGAAGGCCGGGAAATCGAAGAGCTGGCGCAGTTCCTGGGATCACAGCTCAAGCCCGATGTGATCTGCCTCAGTAATGCCTTACTCTCAGGTACCATCAAAAAAATCAAGGAGCATTACCAGGGCCCGCTGTTCTGCATCCTGCAGGGGGACGATGTCTTTCTGGAAGAACTGGGAGAACCTTACCGCAGTCGTTCGCTGGAGCTGATTCGCAGTAACGTCCAGCAGGTGGATGGCGTGCTGGTCCACAGCGACTATTATCGCGCTTTCATGGCGGACTATCTGGATGTCCCTGTCGAACACTTCCATAAAGTGCTGCTGGGTATCAATCTGGAAGGCCATGATGGCACTCCCGCTGATGGGTCGGATGAACCCTTTACCATTGGCTTCTTCGCCCGGATCTGTAAAGAAAAAGGGCTCCACAATGTCGTGAAGGCGTTTGAGATTTTTCACCAGGCCCATCCCGACAGCCGCCTGGCTGTAGGCGGTTTTCTGGGAAAAGAAAGTGAAGCGTACTTTCACGAAACCACAAAACATCTGCCGGCCCTGAATGAGTCCTATAAATACTGGGGCAGCCCTGCCACACGCGAAGAAAAAATCGCCTTTTACAAGAGCCTGTCGGTACTCTCTGTCCCGACCGACTATCACGAACCCAAAGGTCTGTTTGTGCTGGAAGCACTGGCGAACGGCGTACCCGTTGTTCAGCCGGCCCATGGTGCTTTTCCGGAACTGATCGAGCAGACCGCCGGAGGACTGCTGGTTCCCCCCGGTGATCCGCAGGCACTCGCAGATGCCTGGGAACGACTTTACCAGGATAAGGAGTATCGGCTCCAACTGGCCCGGCAGGGCTATGAACGTGTTCGTCAGTTCTATAGTGCCGAATTGATGGCGACGGAAAGTCTGAGCTTCTTCCAGAAGTGGGTCGATGCCGCTGTTTTAAAGCAGAACACACCTCAATTGATGCCCGATCCCTGAATGTCACGGCGTTCTGCTTAACAACCGGCGCGGATTTTTGTATTGTATACCTTCCCGCTGACAGAACTGGTTCCCATTTGTGAACCGCTGAATTTATAAACGTTCAATCATAAGGTATTGAGATTTCGATGGCAGACCTGCACGCGTTAATGAAAAAACTGCAAAAGAAGAATGATTCCAAAATTGTCCTGCTCGTCTCCGACGGACTGGGTGGCCTGCCGCTGGAGCCAGGTGGAAAAACCGAACTGGAAACCGCGAACACTCCCAACCTGGATGCACTGGCCAGAAAGGGAACACTGGGGCGCAGCATCCCTGTGATTCCCGGCATCACTCCCGGCAGTGGGCCCGGTCACCTGGGACTGTTTGGTTATGATCCCCTCGAATTCAATATCGGCCGCGGTGTGCTCGAAGCACTGGGCATCGATTTCGAACTGGGCCCCGATGACGTCGCCATTCGCGGCAACTTCTGTACGCTCGATGATGACGGCAAGATCACCGACCGCCGTGCCGGCCGCATTCCCAGTGAAGTTGGCGCCGCGCTCTGCAAGAAGCTCGACAAAATCGAAATTCCCGGCGTCGAAGTTTTCGTACGACACGTCAAAGAATATCGCCTGGTGATCGTCCTGCGAGCCAAGGGGCTGGGTGGTGATATCAATGATACGGATCCTCAGAAAACCGGCGTGCCTCCCCTGGAACCGGTCGGTCAGAACGAAGCGTCTGCGAAAACCGCCGTCTACTGCAAAGAGTTCCTCAAGCAGGCTGCCGAGATTCTCAAAGACGATCGTCCCGCGAATCTGCTGACCATGCGGGGCATCGCCAAGATGCCGGAGATCCCGACATTCGAAGAAGTGTATGGCACCCGCGCTGCAGCGATCGCCGTCTATCCGATGTACCGCGGCCTGGCGCGACTGGTCAGCATGGACGTGCAGGACGCCGGTCAGACTTTGGAATCCCAGATGGACTGCCTGGAAAAAATCTGGGATGACTATGATTTCTTCTTCGTGCATTACAAGTACACCGACTCCACAGGGGAAGACGGCAACTTCGATGCGAAAGTCGCCAAGACCGAAGAAGTCGATACCTGCATCCCCCGGATCACGGCCCTCAACCCGGATGTGCTCATCGTCACCGGTGATCACAGTACGCCTTCCAAAATGAAAGCACACAGCTGGCATCCCGTGCCCGTGCTGCTGTCTGCGGAAAACGCCCGCTTTGATGGTTGCCAGAGCTTCGGCGAATCGGAATGTATTCAGGGGGGACTGGGCCAGTTTGAAGCCAAATACCTGATGTGGCTGGCCATGGCGCATGCCGGACGACTGGAAAAATATGGAGCCTGATTTGAATCTGAATCAGCGTTAAACTGATGCGGGATGCAGTCTTCCACGGGAGGTCTGCATCCTTTTTCGTTATATTCGTTGTGACTGGAAAAACTGCAGCAGGGCCGCGAAATATCTTCAGGAATCTTCAAGCAATCAGGGGCAATATGATCGATTCTATAAAAGAAGCCGTTTCAGTCATGCGGAAGCAGATACGTCTCTGAAACAGCGGAAAGCAGAAACACTTACTCAAACGGGTGGAATAGATGTCGCAGTATTTAAGCCAGCTCTCCGGGCTCTCCACAATGGTCATTACCCTGGCCTGTGGCGCCCACCTGTTTTTTTTCCTGGTGCTGTGGGTCTGGTCCCGCCGCGACTTGCGGGGCATTGCTTCATCGCTGGATGACTTCACACGCGGACTCAAACACCGCAGCCTGCTCGATTCCACCGGTCATTTGTCCGACCAGATCGAAGCATTCCTGGCAGACGTGAATGAGACTCTCGATCCCAAAGCCAATCCCGCGGACCGTAAAGCGCTTTCCGAACGCGTACACATTCTGGATGAAAAACGCCGCTACCTGGACTCGCATTTTTTCGAGACCTGCTACAACATCTGTCGCACCATGATCGAAGCGTATCCCCTGGCGGGGGTCCTGGGCACCATTCTTGCGATGGGAGCCGCGTTGCAGGCCAATGCGGGTACGGAAACGACCAATGCCATCAGTTCCATCGTAAGCCATTTTGGCGATGCCATCTGGTCCACGTTTGCCGGCCTGGCTGCCGCCATCCTGCTGATGTTCGTGAACAGCGTGCTGGAGATGTCCTTTCTGGGCCTGGTCGAGAACCGCCAGCATGTCCGGGATACCGTCGTCCGTGCTAAACGGGAACTC
>NZ_CAXAVM010000165.1:0-16035 GCF_963972345.1 uncultured Gimesia sp.
ACGGCGGAAAATATCGTCCCAAGTATGAAGATGACCTGGGAGTCGTACTCTGCTTTGACGAAAAGACCGGTGAATTCAAATGGCAGCTATCGCGTGAAAAACTGCCACAGGGCCGTGTCAATGACTGGCCGGAACAGGGAATCTGTTCTGCCCCCTGCATTGAAGGCGAGCGTCTCTGGGTCGTCACAAACCGTTGTGAACTGATGTGCCTGGATACGAAGGGCTTTTATGACAATGAAAATGATGGTCCTTACAAAGATGAAAAAGAGACTGATAAGAAAGATGCCGATATCATCTGGTCTCTGGATATGATCGAAGACCTGGGTGTCTTCCCACATAACCTGGCAACCAGTTCTCCAGTGGTCCACGGCGACACCGTCTTCCTGCTGACATCCAATGGTGTTGATGAAGCTCACCTTGAAGTGCCAGCGCCGCGGGCTCCCTGCTTTCTGGCCATCAATAAAAACACGGGAGAAGTCATCTGGGAAGACAATACACCGTTCGATAACATTCTGCACGGACAATGGTCCTCTCCTGCGATCGGTCAGGTAAATGGCAAAACACAGGTCTATTTCCCTGGTGGGGATGGCTGGCTCTACGCCTTCACACCCGAAGGTGATGGAGAAGGTAACGGCAAACTGATCTGGAAATTTGACCTGAATCCCAAAGACTCGAAATGGGAACTGGGAGGACGAGGAACCCGCAATGCTCTCATCAGTACCCCTGTTTTCAAAGATAACAGTGTGATCCTGGGAGTCGGACAGGACCCGGAACACGGTGAAGGCGTAGGTCACATCTATCGCATTGATGCCACTAAAACGGGTGACATCAGCCCACAGATTTCCGATGGAAAAGATGGTTGGAAAGATAATCCCAATTCCGGACAGATCTGGCATTACGGCGGTGAAGACGTCGATGGCAAGCTGACCGGCAAAAAAGGTGATCTGCTGTTCCGACGAACCATGTCGACTGTCGCTGTGGCTGATGGCCTGGTGTATGCTCCCGACCTGAGTGGGTTCGTACATTGCCTGGATTTTGAAACCGGTAAACGCTACTGGGAATATGACATGTTCGCAGCCTGCTGGGGTTCCCCGATGGTTGTTGATGGGAAGGTTCTGATTGGAAACGAAGACGGCATGCTGATCATTCTCGAAGCAGGAAAAGAAAAGAAACTGCTGGAAGAGAAAACCTTCAATTCGTCGATCTACAGCACCCCCACCATTGCCAACGGCAATATGTATATTTCCGATCGATCCCAGCTGTACTCGATCAAAGTGACTGAGTAACAACAGTTTACAGTTTTTTATACTGATTGAATTACCGAAGTCTGTTCTCTGCAGACTTCGGTTTTTTTATGCCCTGAGAATCCGGTTTTGACATAAAATCACTTTTTTGATACACCCCCCATACACCATTCTCCTGACCAGTTTCGAGAAATTCATCTCTACTGAAACCAGAACGTATCGGGTAACCATTTCCACATGTCATCTGCCATCATCGTCATTCCCTGTTTCAATGAAGAAAAACGACTGGAAGTACTCTCGTTTCGAAAGTACATTTTGGCTCATCCAGAGCATCAGTTTCTGTTTGTGAATGATGGCAGCAGTGATCGCACAGCGTTGATTCTCGATGACATGCAGGCAGCGGTGCCCGAATCATTTGATGTGCTGCACCTTTCTCGAAATCAGGGGAAAGCGGAAGCTGTCAGGCAGGGAATGCTCCAGGCGTTCCATACAGACGTAGATTACGCCGGTTACTGGGACGCTGATCTGGCTACGCCTCTGGAAATGATCCCCGAATTCACACAACAACTGGATCAGACCCCCCAGCTTTCGCTGGTAATTGGGGCCCGTGTCAAGCTCCTGGGCAGACAGATTGAACGGCAGCAGATCAGACATTATCTGGGACGCTGCTTTGCCACAGCCGCATCTACCGTGTTACAACTGCCGGTTTACGATACGCAGTGTGGCGCCAAACTTTTTCGGAACAGTTTGCAAAACCAGACTCTGTTTTCAACACGATTTCTAACTAACTGGATTTTTGACGTCGAATTGCTGGCCCGTGCCCGGCAGCTGGAAAAGTTTTTTGAGTGTGATCCGCTGGAAAACACGGTTTATGAACTTCCCCTGAATCGCTGGCGGGATGTAGCCGGATCGAAAGTCAAACCGCATGATTTCCTGAAAGCATTTTTCGAACTCTGTTCCATCTACTGGAACTACCTGCGACCTTCTCTGAAAAAGCCTTTCGCGACATTACCTGTCTCTTCCGTTTCAGACGCAGTCCGCAAAGCAGCATAGACTGTGTCCAGTTTTATTGTAGCGTCTCCACGGCCATTTGGGACCGGATATCATTGACTGAGAGACGTTGTGGAAAATGTGACTCGCTCTCGAATTTGTCTGGCTCTGCAGGCCGGATTAAATTCGGATCCAGAGATAAGACGCCTAGCCCCCGTTACACAAATTCCATCCGGAATACGGGAGTATGCGCAGACCAGAATCACCGGGCAGACGATTTTGAAAAACGGTCGTCTCACAACTTTGAGAGTTCTGTCAGGCATGATGAATGTTGAACCAGCTGCTGCAGTATTCACATTTCACATCGCCATGGGGGGAGACATCCAGATTGTCAGAAAGTGGTGCATTACATGTCGGACAGGCATACGTGCCCTGACTGGAACTCCGTTTTGCCGAGCGGGCTCTTTTTGACAACCTCTTCTTTTTCAAGCCTTTGCCTGTCAGCGAACTATAAGCAGTTAAGCCACCAATCAGGACGAATGGAATGGCAATAAATGAGGCAAAGATCCGAAAGAACAGAGGAGGCGCTCCAAAGCCACCGAAGGGTTGTGACCACATAAAGCCGAGGACTGTCAGGCCAATTCCGGCGAAGACGCAACCAATCACGACTCCCACAAACCGGGCTCCTGCTGCAATATTTTCCTGCTGATTATCAAGTTCGTTCATCTGGGTCCCTGTTCTGTTTCGACGAATGAGAGTGTCTGTCTCACTTTAGTCGACTTTAATGCCTTGGACCTTATTTTTGAAGGCAATATCCTGAAGTAAGGCATACCGCACAATATTCAAAGCCAGATTCACCGCATCCTGGGGCACATAACCTGCGCAGGCGACCGAGGCCTGCTGCTCCAGAGCACAACTGATGTCGTACTTGCTGTAAATGACAGCCAGATGTCCATCGATCTCGATGCCCTCCAGTAAAGGCTCCACGACGACAGTCTGCGCCTTCAAAGGCTGGTTCACATCATCCACTTCCATCTGGCGACGCCTGACGCGACGAACGTCATACCCCGTCTGCTCTGAAAATAAGGGATGATCAATGGGAATCCGCTTCAATTCGCGTGTGGGAAACATTTCCCGGATCATCTGGCGAAAGCTCTGATCAAAGGGTTGTGAACCGCAACAGGCGTCGGCAAACAGAACGGCACCATTCTCCAGCGCCTGCCTGATATTCGCCTGTTCCGACTTCGACAGGCTGAACTGGCTTCTCCCGTGCATATAAATCAGGGGATACTGCATCAGATTGGGATCGCTGGCCGGGAGACTGGGAGTTTTCGTCGAGGCGATCATCCCCGCTTTCTGATTCAACGCTTTCAATAAATTGCCCAAGGCCCGTGGTGCAGCGTCCCAGGTTCCCGTGTGTCGAATCTTGGCAATCTGCAGGAATCCCCGTTCAATCTGATTCTGCATCCCTTCTTTATTCGCCAGTTCTTCCTGATCCAGCTTATTGGGAGGTTCCCGACCTGTCGCATAGGCAATCACGTTGGAACCGATCCGAATTGCCCGGGTAATCATTGAGGTCGCTTTGACCGAGCGATCTTTGGAGGGGAATCGCATCCACTTGTCCCACAGACAGGCCAGGTCATCAGGACAGTAAATAATCGAAGTGCGGCAGCCGACATCGACTCCGTACAACTCGACACTTTCGGCATCCAGCAGATATTCACAACGAAAGACAGGATGTTCGGCAGTCAGTCGTTTCAGCTGGACTTCCCCCTGGGGGTACATTTTTTTTATAAGCTCACGAAATCCCCTGTCAAATCCTGCACCGTTACAGTTATCAACGGCGAAAATGAAGCCCCCCTGTTCCACGTACTGCTTGAGGTGGGCGACTTCTTTTTCATCGAATTCCGGATGATCCTGACCACTGATAAACAGAACCGGCGCCTGTCTGAGTACCGACACTCCGGCCCCCTGGATCGCCAGATCCAGATTGACTGTTTGCCAGGTCAGCAGCTTCGGCCAGTCGGGTCTGCCGGACAATGCATCGGTCAGATTCAGAATATCATTCTGATGATGGTTCCAGTTCGGGAGAGTGTCCGGCTTTTGATTTGCCTGGGCATCGGAATTGTATTCCAGTTTATTGATCAGGACCGGTGCTAAGCCTTTGGAGAGAAACAGCAGTACGAAACTGGTTCCCAATACAGGATCACTTTCCTGCCCGGCCCCTTTCCAGGAACCATCCCTGACTGATTGACGCTCCGTGAGAAAAGCCGCGCCTTCACGGTACCAGTCATGTTTACCAAAGAACCGGGTCCCGCTCAGGCGACCAGCACGTTCGAGACCATACAGATAATACAACAGCCAGGAATTGACTCCGGGATTACTGCCCACCGAAAAATGCTCTGCCATCCAGCGAATCGCGCGTTCGATTGACTCATCATCGTCTTGATTCACGCAGCAATTGGGCGTTCCATCCGGATTGATCTCCAGTTCATCGCCCAGCATGGAATTCACAATCACCATTGTAGCGATTCCAGCTACGGTCATACTGCCCCGGCTGGCACCGACTTTCGACTGATAGCCCCAGCCACCATCGGCGCTCTGCTGGGTACTCCAGTACTGTTTGATCAGTTTCCAGGTACTGATGCTGACCGGAACACCGGCATGGACTGCATCCCGGAGCGCCAGCACTGCGTACTGGCTGTTACTGCGATCAGCGGAGCCGCCTCCTCCAATGGCCATCCCAGGACCATACCCCCAGCCCCCGGCATCGGGGCCCGTTTTAACCTGACTGTTTTCGAGCTGAAGTACCAGTGACTGAATCAGCGTATGATCTCGTTTTCCGTCTTTGGCTGCCGCCAGAGCCATAATCATTAAACCGGTCTGATATGTTCCTCGCGGCTCGGGGGGACGCAACGATCGCAAATATTTGAGACCACGCTGTACTGGCTCATCTTCAGCTGTCATGCCACTATTGATGATAGCCATCAATGCCAGACAACTGACTCCCACGACATGACTTCCTCCCCGAGTCGGCCAGGAACCATCTTCATTCTGTTGTTTCACCAGAAACTCCCGACCCCGGTCTATCGAGTCGACGACGGCTTGCGCTGTGAGTTCCTGTGCAGAGATGGTCGCGTTAAAATGGAATAAGACAGAAATACAGATGGCACCTGTCATCGTCCAGCGCAACGCCCGATGCGCCCTTCGATATTGAACACAATCCATGGATTTCTCTTTCGATACTCTCAGTATCTTTATCAGGTAACAGGCAAGAGACAGCATTCCAGTTCTGACGGTCATCTCATTTCGCACCTGCCGCTCTGAAGCTCGGCACCTGTCTCTCGTATCTGGTAGAAATGATTTGACGGTTATTATAGTTTAAGAAATGTCCCTGCTTCTCAATTTTATCCGTTTTTTATTAAATCCTGTGCTTTTTCAGCCGTTTTGGGCATTGTAACAGATTTGCCTGAGCAAGTCAGGAGTCTCTGTTTCTCTTGTCATTTAAGAAGAGTATAATCAGAGCACCTGAAATTCTGTTTCCACATCCAGACGAACTGAGGCCTGGTCGCTGAAACCGGGAACTGGTCTCTGCCAGAACAATCAGTCGGGATTCAATCACTAGAGAGAATGGGATAACATTGGCTAACGAAAAACGCGATTACGATGATTTTCTGGAGAAGCTGAAACGTCACCACGATGTCATGGTGGAAGAACTGCATAAAGTCATTATTGGACAGGATGCTGTTATTGAACAGATACTGGCTGCGATTTTTACCGGCGGCCACTGCCTGCTGGTCGGCGTTCCCGGGCTGGCGAAAACGTTGCTGGTCAGCACGATCGCCCGTATTCTCGACTGCGAATTCAAGCGGATTCAGTTTACCCCCGACCTGATGCCCTCTGATATCACCGGAACGAATGTGCTCGAAGAAGAAGATTCCGGCCGCCGTTCCTTTCGTTTCGTTCAAGGGCCGGTCTTCACGAATATTCTTCTGGCCGACGAAATCAACCGAACTCCACCTAAAACCCAGGCAGCGCTGCTGCAGTCGATGCAGGAACGGGAAGTCACGGTAGGTCAGACGACATACGATCTGCCTGACCCGTTCTTTGTGATCGCCACGCAGAACCCGATTGAACAGGAAGGAACCTACCCGCTTCCCGAAGCGCAGCTGGACCGGTTTATGTTCAATATCAAAGTAGAATATCCCAACCTCGAAGAGGAAGAAAAGATCCTGGCATCGACCAGCCTCAGCGAGAAACCGGAAATCCGTAAAGTTCTCTCAGCGAAATCCATCATCTATCTGCAACGTCAGATCAATATGATTGAAGTCGGCCCGATGACAATTAACTATGTCACCCGACTGGTCAGAGCCACTCGACCTTCGGATGGATCAGCGCCCGCTTTTGTGAAACAGATGGTCGACTGGGGTGCGGGGCCACGGGCAGGCCAGTACCTGATTGCAGGCGGCAAAGCCATTGCCGCCATGTCGGGGCAAGCGAGTGTCTCGCTGAATGATATCAGACGGGTCGCGGTCCCCGTGCTCAGACACCGTATCTCTACTAACTTTCAGGCCCAGGCAGAAGGCATGGTGACCGAGGATATCATTGCCCGGTTACTGGAAGAGATCCCTGAACCCAATATTCCCAAATACGAATGACAGATTGAGTTCGGACTCAGCTTCAGATTTCCAGAGACGGTTGACTCAATGCGCAGTCAGTTCCGCGGAGTCGTTGAGTTGATGCTGAAGTACTCTCTGAATTTTGGCTCGCAAATTTCGAATTTTGATCGGCTGAACCAGAATCCGGGAACGATCCGTTTTCTGTAATGTTTTCTTCGCACTGGCATTTTTCTCGGAAAGCACCAGTACCGCAGACAGATCGGCATCTAAAGCCAGCGAATCAGTAAACGCTTCCACTGCGCCGGGGCCGATTGAGTCTTCCATGAAGACCACACAGTCGGGTGCATTTTCTTTAATGCGGTTGATGGCCCGTTCGACGTCGCTGAGAATGAGAACCCGATATCCATGTTTGGTGAGATATTCTCTAAGGACATCCTGATGCTTGGGACGATTCTCCACGCACAACACCGTGGGGGGAGCGATCGCCATTTTTAATTCCTGCTCAGCGGCTGGCTTCGCATGAGAGGGTTTATCAGGAACGCCAGATGCATCCAGCTGCGCCCGAACTTCCAACAGATCCTGAATCGCTTCAGTTGCTGACTGATAACGCTGAACAGGCTCGTAAGCCATGAGTTTTTCCAGCACGTTTACAATGGGAGTTGGCAGATCCGGTTCCAGCGTCGTGATCGAAGGGACCTGCGAATAGCGTGAAGGCCGCTTTCGCTCCTCGATATCTTTGGTTCTGGGGAACGGGGGCTTGCCACACAGCAGTTCATAAAAGATCGTACCCACAAAATACAGATCGCTGCGCGGATCGTTCCGCGGTGCGCCGGTCGACTTTTCCAGAGTTCCGTATTCAACGGCCCGCTGGTGTGCTTCGCCGGCTCCGCTGGAATCGTCATCTCCAGCCAGGCCAAAGTCAATCAGCTTGGCAACTCCCTGGATTGACATCAGGACGTTGGTCGGTTTCATATCACGATGGGTGTACCCCAGGCGATTGGCATATTCCAGACCTTCACAGATATCGACGGTGTAGTTAATCGCTTCAATGGGGGACAGCTTTTTACGGATCGTGATGAAATCACGCAGGTTTCCCCCTTCGACAAATTCCATTGTAAAGAAGTGGGTCTCGTCCTGAACTCCGACATCGTAGATGGCAACAATATTTTTGTGCTGAAACTGTTTACAGACTTCGGCTTCCCGGTGAAACATTTTGACTGTATCAGGGTCTTGTGCCCAGCGCTGTCTGAGAACTTTCACGCCAACCATACGGCCATCCTTCAATGAAGCAGCCCGGTAAACACGGGCAAAACTTCCGGAGGCATTCTGATACATCAGCTTGTTATCGCCGAGTACGAGTCCATCCAACTCATTGCTCTTGAGGCGACCTGCCTGAAAAGATGTGATGAGATTCCTGCGCTCTAACAGACGGATGAGCTGATCTTCATCAGTGGATTTTTCCTGAAGCTCCTGAAGACAGGCATCCATATCCTGCTGTGAAACGAGTCGCATACTGACTAGTTCCACACTGAGCTTTTTCTTCTGTGACTTCTTATTAAAAAAAATCATTCGCGTTCCATGATCTGCCGATGCACATCAGGCTGTGGATAAGATTTGCTGTAAACCAAATGGAAACAGAACAGTGCGTTCAAATTTGATTTAGCTGTTCTCTTTCGCGAAAAAGATAAAAATAAGTGCCTCGTTTACAGGAAATTCAACCGCCAGATGTCATCTCTGAATTCAATGTGAGCCAAAATATAATAGAACAACGGTCCTGAAATAGATACAAAATTCCAATTAAGAAATTTTGAAGTAAGTATCGAGAATGTCTAATTATAGCATTCAAATTGAGACAGGGGAATCAGTGAACACGCGCGCAGAAAATAATTTTCGAATTTCGGAGACCAAGGAAGCGTATTCGTTCTAACCAGAACAGATTCAGGAATTCACCAGAAGTGTGCCGTATTTGACCGCGCCACAAGCGAGCGTGGTCTGAATATTCATTCGGGAGCCTGTTCCTTCGTAGTGGAACAGAATCAGGTCGGCTCGTGAACCAGCTTCAAGGCTGATTTCTTCAAATCCCAGCAGTCGAGCCGGATTGAGGCCCGCCATATCCAGGGATTCCTGCAGGGTAATCCCTGCCATGTCGATCGCTGTCGTCACGCAGGTATCGGTTTCGACACCGGAACCGGCCAGTAACTGTCTCTGGCCTGCAATCACAATCGGGCCGTCTTCCAGAACTTCCATTTTGACCGAACCTTCTCCATAAATACCCGGAGGAGATCCCGCCAGACCGGACGCGTCACAGGTGAGGATTGTGTTCTCGACACCTTTGGTCTTGATAATGGTTCGAACGACGCTGGCGGGGAGGTGATGTCCATCAGTAATGATACTCGCCATCAGCCGTGATTCGCCCAGTTGTTCCCAGATGTAGTTCGGATGTCTCCGCAGTGTGCCATGCGCTCCGTTACCCAGGTGAGTACTCAATTGTGCCCCGGCATCAACGGCTTCCATGATGTGTTCCGGCTCAGCTGCCGTATGACCAATGGAAACCACCACACCCGATGCGACTGCTTTTTTGATGAAGGGAATCGCATTATCAACTTCGGGAGCCAGCGTAATCAGGCGAATCCGATTTCCGGAAATCTCCTGCAGACGACAGAACTCATCCCAGTCAGCAGCTCGCACCTGATCCAGCGGATGTGCACCACGGGGACCCTGTATAGGTGAAATGTAAGGTCCTTCCAGATGACAGCCGGGTACCATGTGTTGTGCCCAGGAGTTCTCTTCACACGCTTCGCGAATCGCCGAAAAACCGCTTACGTAATCTTCGTATGAACTAGTGATCAAAGTAGGACAGAGTCTCGTAATACCATACTGATAATGCTTTTCCAGTACCTGGCAGACTTCATCAGACGTGAGCCCCGGTTTATTAAACCAGATTCCACCATACCCGTTTATCTGCAGGTCAAACATGGCAGGCGCAATGAACGGCAGCCCTGCTGCTTCCGAATCAGGAAGCAACTCAATCGAAGAGATTTTCTCTCCCTTGATCTTGATACTGACTGCTTCGTAGGTATCGTATCTTCGTCCAACTAACTCCATCAATTGCCTCGAGCTCTTAAACAATTTGAATCAGGAAGCCTGTGATTAAATTGAGCAACTATCACAGGTTAATTTAAACTTAGAAAGTATAAGAATTATACTTCAATGTCAAAAAAAGAATTTTGAGAACACTGCCTTATACCATGAATTTCATGCAATTTACAGTGTGAGATTAAATGTTTGTGTACTATGAAAAAATTCCCGGTATTTTTTGAGGAATCGGGTGTTTTCGAAAGCGGTAACGAGTAAAATTGGGAGTAAAACAATTTTGTTCACTAAATCCGCTGCTCCCACGGAATTGAGATAATTTATGTACTTGAAAATGGCCAAACGGGTTCTCATGGAGACAGACAAAAGACTTGTCTGGAAACTGGCTTACAACTTTGGCTTCAAAGGCGCCCTGTCGGTTCACAAGCACAAAAAACGCCTCAAACGGGGAGAATTCTTCCCCCCTTTCCTGTATATCTCGGTCATCAACAGCTGCAACCTGCGTTGCCAGGGCTGCTGGGTTGATGTCGCTGCCAAGCAGGAAAAGATCGATGTCGAAGCCATGTCCAGGCTCATTCAGGAAGCGAAGGAAATGGGGAATTCCTTCTTCGGGATTCTCGGCGGGGAACCTTTCATGCATCCCCAACTCCTGGAAATTCTCGAACGTCATCCCGACTGCTACTTTCAAATTTTTACGAATGGGCAATTTATTACCGATGAGATTGCGAAAAAACTTCGCAAGCTGGGCAACGCGACTCCCCTGATCAGCGTCGAAGGTAACGAAATCATCAGCAACGAACGCCGCGGACGTAATGACGTCTATGCCAAAACCATGCAGGGCATCCAGAACTGTCTGAACAACAAACTGCTGACAGGTGTCTGCACCAGTCTCTGCAAATCCAATATCGATGACCTGCTCACCGAAGAATGGGTCGACAAACTCATCGACATGGGTGTGATGTATTGCTGGTATCACATCTATCGTGTCGCCGGGCCCGAACCCAATCCGGAACTGGCGCTCTCTCCCGAAGAACAGTTGCGCGCCCGCAAGTTCGTCGTTGATATCCGCGCCCGCAAACCTATTGGCGTCATCGATGCCTACTTCGACCACGATGGCACCGCCCTCTGTCCCGCTGCCACCGGTCTCAGTCACCACATCAACCCCTGGGGAGATATCGAACCCTGCCCGGTGATCCAGTTCGCCACCGACTCCATTCACGATCGGTCGAAAACATTGAAAGAAAAATTCATCGGATCTGAGTTCCTCAAAGACTTCCGCCACGTCGTTCAACAAAACACCCGGGGCTGTATCATCCTCGAACGTCCCGACCTGCTGGAAGACCTGATGAAAAAACATGGCGCGAAAGATTCCACCTTCCGAAAACAGGCCATGCAGGAACTGCAGAACCTGGAAACACGGACCTCTCAGTATTCTCCCGGAAACGAAGTCCCCGAGAAAAGCTGGGTGTATCGTATCGCCAAGAAATTCTTCTTCAACGATTTCGGCGTCTATGCAGGCACCGATCACAGCCAGACCTCTGCCCCAGGCATCCTGGCTGCACGGGGCACTGCGACCGTTTCTTCGAACGACGATCCCCCTAACTTCGTGCCACTCGAAGCCATCAAAAGTGATGTCAACTGACCAGCAGAGAGCAGCCTGCACTCCCCAAGCTTCCAGTGCGCATCACATGGAAGCAGAGTGGCTCTCAATCGTGTCTCATCGGTCCCAATGACCGGCGAGACACGACAGCCAAACGGAACAGTGTCTACTCGTCTCATTTGCTCACTCCTGCTGAATAAATTCCTCTTGACGCCTGCGCGCCGCTGGCGATAAGCGCTATTCTGAGTCGCGCGCGTGACCAGTTTACAGTGCACTGAAACACAAGCCACCTGTTCCTGGTCTTCACTGTAAAAGGGCCTGTTTTTTCCCGATTTGCACTGCCTGAAATCACACCGGTTCGTGATGGTAGCCTGCGGGTCGCCACACATCGCAACGCTTCGTCCCGAAACCGCCCCGACGTCGCCGCAGATCGGTTTTCTCTCAACCCGTATCGCCACATGATCTTGTTCATCCCCCTTGACGCCCCCATGTCTTTCCACAAAATAAACCACCATGCAAAACCCAACACGCAACGAAACCACAACCCCCGGCCAACGAACCCCAGTTCCACAGATCGAACACCAGAATGAACCCAGCAACAATAACAAGTTTTCAAAGTCCTCTCCCCCGTCCGGGTGCCATCTGTCGGCTTGCGCGACAGTGCTTTGAACAACCATCCCAACCCAGAAAAACAAGGTGATCCCGAATAAAATTCGAGCCGAGCACAGCGAGCAGGAAGTCGCAGCTGCCGCGTACCTCCCAGAACCAGGCTTTCCCTACTCACTTCGCACGGCCGGACAAGCCGGCCATGGCACCCCGAAACCTCTCTATTAATTGCAATGTGTCCTGCAAAAATTAGACGGGCGTGTTTCACCGTTGACTTGCCCAACGGTGAAGGTGATCACGGCTCCCTTACCCGTTTCACAAAGCATCATAAAAGAAGTACACCAACTCCCGCAGATGAAAATCCCGAACCACTGAAAGACGAAAAAAAGAGTCCTCGTATTAAAAAGGTGTCAGGAACCTTAAATTTAAGGTTCCTGACACCTTTTTAATCGCCCGAGAAAGAATCGGATAACCCCAATGCAATTCGAGGCTGTCGCAGACAACAGGAAACAGCCAGGGCAATCACATAATCCAGAGCCACACACCCGACCTGCCTTGCCGTAGGAGATGTCCCATGTGTCAGCCCGCCTGGCGAGGTTCAACCCGGCATCGCATACAATGGGAACAGATGAAACATCCCCATCAGAATTATCGACCACGAAAAACACAAAACCAGCCATCAGAAAAAAATGGAAACCCGAATGCAATTCGGGCCGAGCAAAGCGAGCAGGAGGTCGCAGCTGTCACGTACCATCCGGAATCAAACTTCCCACTCCCTTCCAGCACAGCCGGTCAATTCGGACCACCAGCACCGATTTCCTCATCAAAGCTGGAAACACGGCTCCGTATCAGAAATCCCATTCGAATGGCTGCGGAAACAGCCCACAACCTGAACCATTGTTCCGATTCAATACACATCACGGATCATATTTTTGTCTTTCCCCATTTTTCTTCGGGGTAATTTACGTTTACTCCTTATTGGCTCTCACTTTATCGATTTGTGCTGGTAAACAGGTATGCCCGGCGACAGGCAACTGCTTCATGAAAATTTTAAAAAAAAATCGTTTACCGCATGGCATTTCGGAAATAATGAAATTTGAAATATGTGAATATGATGCAGCCGATGATCCGATGTCATTATTACAGCCTGAGTGGCTTGAATGTGAATACTTTTCCTACTAATTTCAGGATCCCAGACTACAGTATCCTCGCCAGCGCTGTCCGATTAATTCCATTTAGAATCTCGAGTGATTTATGTCGAAGAACCCGCCAGACGATCAGGGTGCATCCAGCGATCCGGATCCCAACAGGATTCCCTCTGATATCAAATCAGCCGCGTGGTTATTTGAACAACTGGCTGTCGATTCTGGTCGTTCCGCCGATCGCACACGGATTCGCCGCGCTTTGATCGAAGCCATTTCAGTCAATACGTCAGAATCAGACGACGAATGGTGGGACTGGATGGTGGAAGCCAGCCGCAGCCTGGGGCTGAAATACAAAGTAATGGATTGCACTTTTCGTGAGCTGACCGATGTCGCCCGAGAAGGCGGACGGATCATCACCCGCGTGGGCACTCCTCCAGAATGGGTAGCCCTGCTCTCGACGAAAAGAAGACGTATCCAGGTATTACAGCCGGGGCGAGATCAAAGCCGGACCTGGATGAGTGTACGCAGGATGCACAGAGCTCTGAACTTGAAAAACCGGGATGAAGTGATCCGCTGCCTGATCATTAAACCCGAACTGACCACTACCGCAGAGCCCGGGCATGAGTCGCATCCACAGCCTCCGCTGGACCGGGTGCTTGCACTGATGAAACCGGAATCCGCGGATATCTGGACGATTACCGTCTTTGCTTTAGTAACAGGATTACTGGCCCTGGCAACACCAATGGCTGTCGAGACGCTGGTGAATACGGTGGCCTTTGGTCGTCTGCTGCAACCATTAATTGTACTGGCATTAATGTTGCTGGCGTTTCTCTCATTTTCGGCTGCCCTGATAGGTCTGCAGACCTATGTCGTGGAAATCATTCAACGTCGATTATTTGCCCGAGTCGCGGCTGATTTATCCTATCGGCTGCCCCGCATCGTACCGGCAGCCGTGGAAGGCCAGTCCGGACGTGAACTGGTCAATCGTTTTTTCGATGTCATTACGGTTCAAAAAGCCTCGTCAACCCTGTTGCTGGATGGGATTGCCCTGGTGTTGAACACACTGATTGGGATGACCGTCCTGGCTTTTTACCATCCCTGGCTGCTGGGGTTCGACGTAGTGCTGCTGGGGCTGATCGTGTTTATCATCTTTGTACTGGGGCGGGGAGCCGTTAACACCAGTATCAAGGAATCAAAGGCAAAGTACAAAGTAGCAGCCTGGCTGGAAGACCTGATCGGTTGCCGGACCGCGTTTCGCTACCGGGGGGCGGCTGAATTTGCACTGGATCAGGCCGATCATCTTACCTATGAATACCTCAGTGCACGTAAAAAACATTTTCGCATCGTCATGCGTCAGATTATTTTCGCCTTAGGACTGCAGGCGGTTGCCAGTACGGCATTACTGGGACTGGGAGGCTGGCTGGTTATTTCCGGGCAGTTAACCCTGGGGCAACTCGTGGCGGCCGAGCTGATCGTGACAGTCATTGTTGGTTCGTTCGCAAAGCTGGGAAAACATCTGCAGAATTATTATGACCTGCTCACTTCCGTGGATAAACTCGGGGTTTTATTTGACCTGCCGATGGAACGCCAGGATGGCCTGCTGGCATTGCCGCACGATGAACCTGCTGAAGTCATGATCAACAACATCCCCGGTCCCGGACATCATGGTACTAATGCGGACGGCCCACACAACCTCAAGATCAAGTCGGGGGAACGTGTGATGTTAATGGGCCCCAGCGGGTGTGGTAAAAGCAGGATCCTGGATCTGTTGTTCGGATTATCAAAACCGGAAGAAGGGCATGTTTCGATCAATGGGATCGACCCCAGAGATTTGCGACCGGACGCACTCAGAAAACATGTCGCGCTGGTGCGGGATATCGAAATCTTCTCGGGAACACTCGAAGAAAATGTTCATCTGGAACGCTCTTATGTTTCGACCAGTGATGTCCGTGAGGCATTAGAATGGGTCGGCTTAAGTGATGATATCATCACTCTGCCCCAGGGGCTGAATACACGCCTGGTCGAAAACGGATATCCGCTGACGACCAACCAGGCGCGCAGGCTGATGCTGGCGCGGGCCATTGTCGGGCGTCCCCGCCTGCTGCTGGTAGATGGAGTGATTGACTGTTTTCCGGATGGCGATGCAGAACAGCTGATGGCGATGCTGTCAGATTCTGAGCGACTCTGGACGATGATTATGGTCACAGGACGACAAAGTCTCGCGAACGCCGGATCTATGATCTACAAGCTGGATGATATGCAACTGGTGTCACCAGAGGGAGTCTCTCATGTCAGATAAAAAAACACTTGATACCACGATATCCAATTCGAAAAAAAATCGCTGGTCGTTATTGAGCCCTGTGGCATACAGCGAATCAAGTATGCCTGCCTTGCGACTGGCGCGGTCATCACGCCAGGTACGTAAGATCGCGAAAGTGTTGTTTGGAATCCTCGTGCTGACGATCACCGTCATGGTGTTTGCGCCGTGGCAGCAGTCTGTCCGGGGAACGGGTAATGTACTCGCCTATTCTCCTGATCAGAGACAGCAGGTCATTCAGGCAACAATCAACGGACGCATCTCGCGCTGGGGGGATCAGATCTTTGAGAATGCGCGTGTCAAAAAAGGACAGGTGATTGCCGAGATCAGCGATCTGGATGAATCCTATGCGGCACGCCTGGATCTGCAGTTAATGAATACCCAGCAGGCGCTGACTGCTGCAAAACAACACCTGGAAGCA
>NZ_CAXAVM010000166.1:0-15991 GCF_963972345.1 uncultured Gimesia sp.
GTTTCTCTCCAGCGTCTATGGAATGGAGACCGATGCGAAAGTCCGTGACCGGATCGCCAAAGTGGTGAAAGACGGAATTCAACTGACCGCCTCCGGTCAGAGTAATCGGGGAGGCTGGATCTACACGCCCGGCGGTGGCGATGAAGGAAGTGTCACAGTTACCCAGATGCAGGGCCTGCGGGCAGCGCATAATGCCGGCTTTACCGTGCCCAAGGGAACCATCGAAAATGCAGTCCGCTACCTGGAACTCTGCCAGACACCCGAAGGGGGAATCCGTTACTCCTACAGTTCCGGCAACGATACGCGTCTGCCTATTTCTGCAGCTGCGATTACCTGCCTGTATTCTGCAGGAGAATACGAATCGCCGCTGGCGGAAGAATGCATGGAATATGTCTATGGTCAGTTCAAGAATCGGAAAAACGGATTCCAATCAGGCCATTATTTTTATTTGAACCTGTACGCCGCCCAGGCGTTTTATCAGGCAGGCGATGAATACTGGAATTCTTACTTTCCCGGACAGCGGGACAGCCTGATCAAATCACAGACATCCGATGGCAGCTGGAATGGAGATGGCGTCGGACCCATTTTCGGAACCAGTGTGGCATTGATAGTTCTGCAATTGCCTTACAAATATCTGCCGATATACCAACGATGATTTTCTGGATCGTATCACATTTAACCATAACGTCGTTCAATCTAATATACTCGTCTCAAATGGCCTTGAAGACGCTACAGTAAAACTGGACACAGTCAAGCGAAGATAACCGGTCCTCTCAGACTGGTAGAACAGGGAGTGAATCTTGTCAGAAATAAAAACAGCACCAGACATGGTGGCACTGGAAAAACTGAAAGCGGCCCAGGAACGAATCCGCGCGCAGATTCGTACTGTCGTGATTGGCCAGGACGATGTGGTAGAACAGTTGCTGGTCAGTATTCTGGCAGGCGGGCATTGTATTCTGGAAGGCGTTCCCGGACTGGCAAAAACGCTGCTGGTTTCGACACTCGCGAAGAGCCTGTCACTTGATTTCGGCCGTATCCAGTTCACTCCCGACCTGATGCCTGCCGATATTACCGGGACTGACGTGATCTATGAAGATCGCCAGAGCGGCACCCGCGAGTTCAAATTCATCGAAGGACCCATCTTCACGAATCTGCTGCTGGCCGACGAAATCAACCGTACGCCTCCCAAAACACAGGCGGCATTACTGCAGGGGATGCAGGAAAAAAACATTTCTGCGGGGACCAAACATTACCAGCTCCCCCGTCCGTTTTTCGTTCTGGCGACGCAGAACCCGATTGAACAGGAAGGGACCTACCCCCTGCCCGAAGCGCAACTGGACCGCTTTTTGATGAAGATCATCGTCAAGTATCCAACGCGTGATGAAGAACGCCAGATTTATAAAGCCGTAACCGGCGATGACCAGGTGGAACCGGAATCGACGTTGACAGGCGAAGAGGTTCTGGAACTGCAGCATCTGGTCCGACGCGTACCGATCAGTGATTTTCTGGTCGATTACACGATGGACCTGATTCGTGCCACACGTCGGGACGGTGATGATGCGCCGGACTTCATCAATCGCTGGGTCCTGTGGGGCGCGGGACCACGCGGGGGACAGTCGCTGATCTTGGCAGCCAAAGCGCGTGCCGCACTGTATGGCCGTCCTGAAGTGACCGTGGAAGATCTGCAGGCCGTCGCGAAGGCAGTTTTAAGACATCGCATCGTGCTGTCATACAATGCCGAGTCCGAAGGACAGACTCCCGATACCGTCATCGAAAAACTGATTGAAGAAACGCCGTTACAACAGACTGCCGCCGGAAAGGATGGACAGTATGCAAGAATACTTAAATCCTGAAATCATCAGTCGTATCGCGGGGATCGGGTTTAAAACAAAACAACCCGTTGAAGGTTCGATAGCCGGCCTGCATCGCAGTCCGCTGCATGGATTGTCGCCCGAGTTTGCCGACTATCGCAGTTACACTCCCGGCGATGATCTGAAGAATCTTGACTGGAAAGCCTACGCGCGTTCAGACCGTTTCTATATCAAGCGGTTTGAAGAAGAATCGAATCTCCGCGCCGTGTTTATTGTCGATTCATCCTCTTCCATGACCTACGGCGGACCCGATTATTCGAAATACGATTGTGCGGCTACGATTGCTGTCTCCCTGTCAGCAGTGTTATTGAAACAGCGGGACGCCGTGGGTCTGGCGATTCTGAATGATCGTGTGCAACAGGATCTGCGGACCGGGAGTACGCCTTCCCATCTCTCGAAATTCATCGAAGTCCTGCAGCAGGTGGAACTGGCCGGTGAAACGGATATCGGTCCTGCGGTCTCCCAGGTGGCAGACCAGATTCATCGACGTGGTGTCGTGGTCGTTCTGTCGGATCTGTTGACGCCCCTGGATCGATTTTATGAATCGCTGGGGAAACTACAGCACGCCGGACATGAAATCATAGTGATGCATGTTCTGCATCGGGACGAAGTCGAAATGCCATTTAAGGATTCGGTGATCTTTAAGGACATTGAAGGTGAAGAAGAAATCTTCGCGGAACCCTGGGCGTTTCATAAAGCCTACCAGGCAGCGATGGAACAGTTCATTCAGGAAACACGTCAGCGCTGTCAATATTGTGGCATCGATTATCTGCAGGTGTTGACCGATGAAAATCTGGGAGTGGTTTTAAGCAGTTATCTGCACAATCGTCAGTTTGCGGGTGCCAAAACAC
The DNA here is from genome assembly GCF_963972345.1 of uncultured Gimesia sp. Taxonomy (NCBI): domain Bacteria; kingdom Pseudomonadati; phylum Planctomycetota; class Planctomycetia; order Planctomycetales; family Planctomycetaceae; genus Gimesia; species uncultured Gimesia sp. The sequence goes on from NZ_CAXAVM010000166.1 coordinate 2,723, forward strand.
ATCGTGGCAGGATGTCCGCACTGGGGGGATCTGCACGCGATGAGTCACAGGTGGAAACGGTTTCAAACTCCCCTGCCCCCGATGTAGAACAACAATCCTGACAGAAAGCGGAATTCGAAAGATACTATTGGAATGTCATTATTAAATATTGGGTTAATAAATATCACGAGAGTGCGACAACGGAGCACGTAAACAACACCCCCAACCCTCAATTTCCAGCTTGACAAAGCACTATGCAGTTTCTGGCACCCTTATTACTGACGGGAACGGTTCTGGCAGCCGCCCCCATCATCATCCATCTGCTCAACCGGCGGCGGTTTATCCGTGTGGACTGGGCGCCGATGGAATACCTCAAGCTGACGCTCAAAACCAATAAACGTCGCTTGAAACTGGAACAGTGGCTGCTGCTGGCTATCCGCACGCTGGCGGTACTGGCATTGTTTCTGGCGGTGGCCCGCCCGATCAGTTCGGGAACCAATCTCGCGGGTTTCCTGTCTGTCGAAGGTCGCGCCAGTCGCGTGATCGTCATTGATGACTCACTGAGCATGGCTTATCAGAAGACCGATCAGAGTGCCTTTGAACGCGCCCGGGATGCCACGCGACAGGTGCTGAACCAGCTGGGACCTCAGGATTCCGTTTCAGTGGTTCTGGCATCGAATCCGTCAGCGCCGCTCGTGCGGATGTCACACCTGGACGAGAGTGAACGGAAAAAACTGGTCAGTCGCGTCAATGAACTGACCCACTCACAAACGGGCAGTCACTGGATGGCGACCCTGGAAGACATTGATCGCCAGCTGGAGGAAGCAACTTTCCCTGTCAAAGAAGTCATCCTCATCACCGATCTCTGGCAGGCCGGCTGGACGGACGAAGTACGTGACCTGTTTGATCGCTGGTCCGAAGAACAGGTGACAGTTCGCTTTATCGATATCGGTGCTGAACCGGCTGGAAATCGTGTGTTGCGCTCACTGGAGCTGGACAGTCGGATTGCGCTCGTGGACCAGGAAGTGAAGCTGACCGCGGTGATCGAAAATGCCGGCGAAGAACCTTTGAAATCAGGACAGGCACTATTGACCGTGGATGGCAATGTGACGCCGGTGACTTTGCCTGAGATCCCGGCGGAAAAAACAGTCAGTGTGCCGGTCAGTGTGCGTTTTGACCAGGCAGGACAGCATACCGTTTCTCTCAGCATCCCGGCTGACAAATTACTGGATGACAATGTTCAGCGCAAAATTATCAACGTACGCCAGATGGTGGATGTGGTACTCGTGGATGGAGAGCCGGGCCTCAATCCGTTTGATAGTGAGACCGACTTCCTGGCGCTGGCACTCTCTGCGGGCAATTCCAACTGGCAGGTGACCCAGGCGGAAAGTTCGACCTGGAAAACACAGCTGTTGACAGCTCCCGATCTGATTGTACTGGCGAACGTCGATCAATTATCCAGAGAGCGGATCGAGGAACTGGAAGAGTTGGTCTCGCTGGGAACCGGCCTGATGATTTTTGTCGGCGATCAGTGTGATTTGCAGCTCTATAACGAGGGTTTGTACAAAGGGGGGAATGGTCTGTTGCCGGCACGTTTGCAGCAGGTACGCGATCTTTCTTCGCAGGGGCTGGTGATCGAACCGATTGCGGATTCGCCCATCGAATTGTTGAAAGGGCTGTCACCGGAATTACTGAGCCGTATTCGTCCGCGGCGATTCGTCGATGTGACCCTGGAGGAAGGCGCCGATTCACAGCAGACACGGGTGCTGGCACGCTGGAACGATGCGCAGCAGTCCCCGGCGGTTCTGGAAAAACGATTTGGTGCAGGTCGCGTACTGTTATGGACCATTACCGCGGATAAAAAATGGAGCGACTGGCCTGCTGAAGCCAGTTTTGTACTGGCGATGCGTGTCGCGTCGCAACAGATCGCCGCTGAAATTCAACGGGGTGAAAATCTGACGGCAGGCGAGCCGATCCATTTTGAACTGGACACGATCACGGCACCCCAGTCGGGCGAACTGATCTGGCTGGATCGGGAACAGAAGCCACTCGAACTTGTATTTGCCGGCGGTGCCGAAGGCAAAACCACACTCAGTTCTCCGCCTGTCCGCTTTGCCGGCATCGTGGAAGCCGAGTGGCAGGATACACAACTTGGAAAACAGGCACAGAAATTTGCAATCAATGCAGACGTGGATGACTCGTTTCAGAAGATACTGGACGAACCGGCGTTGCAGCAGTTTCTGGGCAAAATGCCTTTAAAGCTGATTCGGTACCAGGGGAAAGAAATGGATCTCGCAACCGAAGGGACCGAGTTGTGGCGTTATCTGGCAGTCCTGTTACTGGGCTGTCTGATTTCGGAAAGTGTGCTGGCAACTTTTATTGGCCGTCGGCGGTAAACAGAAAGAATTGACGTTGAACCGATTTCTGGAATTCCTGTTTGGCATTAAAGCTTCGACCTGGACCGAAGGAGGCCACTGGTCTGCGCAGTGGGTCGGTCTGCCGGGAGGAGACTGGCGGCTGTTGCTGATACTGGGCATTGTCGTTTTGATCGGCGGGGGCTGGTGGCTTTACAAACGGGATGCCCAACAGGTGCCTCTCATGCGGCGCTGCCTGTTGTATACGATTCGAATCTCGATTGTGCTGCTGGTGATCGCCATGCTGCTGGAGCCGATTCTGGTGCTCAGCAAAGAAGAAAAAATCCCCTCACACCTGCTGGTGCTTCTGGATCACTCCCTTTCGATGTCGTTAAAAGACGCCTGGAAGGATGAAGACAAAGCAATTAAGGTTTCACGTAATCTGGGCATGTCCGCGGATACAGAAGCAATGCGACAGCTGAATCGCATGCAGCTTGCTCAGAAACTGGTGAATGAATCATTCCTCGAAAAACTGTCTGCGGACGGCACACGTACCGTGCATCTTCACAGCTTCTCTGGCAAATTTGACCCCGAAGCGCTGTCGCTTTCCAAAGAATGGCAGACCGGCGGAACAGGAACCGCGATTGCCAGTTCGCTCAGGCAGGCATTGCTGTCGTATTCAGGAATGCCTTTATCGGGGGTGTTGCTGATCAGCGATGGTCAGTCAACGGCAGGCGAGGCGCCGGAGGAAGTTCTGCAGATGCTTTCGGATGAAGGGGTGCCCCTGGTGACCGTCGGTGTGGGAACCACCGATGGGCCGCGAAATGTCGCGATCACTCAACTGGAAGCCAGCCCGGTGGTCTTCGTGCAGGACCCGAACCAGATCACCGTGCATATCGAATCGCGGGGCATGCAGGCCGAACCTGCGACACTGGTCATCGAACAACGCAGAAATGGCGGACCCTGGCAGGAATTTATCCGCGAAGAGATGGTGCTCAATCTGGAAGGAGCCCTGCAGCCTAAGACTTTCGAGTTCAGCGAGACCAAAACCGGCAAACTCGAGTTCCGGGCCAAAATCGTTGATGCGGGACCGGAAATTTCGCAGGATGACAACCTGGCGTCCGCCGAAGTCCGCGTGATTCGTCAGCGATTAAATGTGCTGTTCATTGCCGGTTCGACGTTTCCCGAAGTTCAGTTTCTGCGGAATACGTTTCTGCGGGATCGCCAGATCAATCTCTCTTCGTGGCTGATGGCCGCTGATAAAACATACGAACATCCGGGAGACCTGCCCATTCGTCGTCTGCCTGTCACGCAGGAAGAAATGAATGATTATGACTGCGTGGTCCTGTATGATCCCGATCCCACGCAATGGCCGATCAACTTTCCGGAACTGCTGACAAGTTTTGTGACGAAAGCGGGGGGCGGACTGGTCTATATTGCCGGTGAAATGCAGACCGCGCGCATGTTTGATCGTCAGTCTGATCCCGCTCTCAGCTGGTTGAATCTGCTGCCCGTCATCCGGGAACCCGGTCTGTTCCGATCCCAGGTGCAGATCCGTCTGAGTGCGCGGACTCCCTGGAAGCTGGATGTGACTGATCCCGGATTCCAGGATCCAATCTTCACCTTTTCAACGGATCGCCAGGCCAACGAACAGATTCTGGAGAATCTGCCCGGGATGTTCTGGCATTTCCCGGTGACCAAAGCCAAACCGGGGGCGACGGTACTGGCGGTACACGCTGATCCCCGCATGCGAAATGAGTATGGTCAGGAAGTGCTGATTGCCTCGCAGCGCGTGGGGCCCGGCTGGTCAATCTTTATTGGTTTCGACAGTACTTATCGCTGGCGTTACCTGGATGAGCAGTTCTTCGATGGGTTCTGGGCGCGCGTGATTGATCGCGCGGGGCGCAGTAAACAGCTGGGTGGGAATTACCCGTTTCGCCTTTCGACTCCTCAAGCCACTTATCAGCCGGGTAGTCAGGCGAAAATCATCGCCCGTTTTCTGGATGAGTCGCAGATGGAGCCAGGCTTGCAGCGTCTCTACGGCGATGTCGAACGCGGCGATGATCAACCGATCCCGCTCACTCTGACTGCGGGAAACAAGGCGGGTGAGTTTTCTACCACGTTTCCGGTCACGCAGCCGGGAACTTATTTCGTACGGGTCTGGCTGGGAGACGAAGCAGCCGGCGCGACAGTGAAAGCGGCGACACTGCCCATCAAGGTGGAGTTTCCGAACAAGGAGCTGGAAAACCCGACTCTGGATGAAGCGTTTCTGCAGACGATGGCGGTTTCTACGGGAGGCCGTGTGTTTGATCTTTCGGAGTCTGACGGTATTGCGAATGCATTTAAAATCAGACAGGTGTCCCGTCTGCTGGAAGAACGCCAGGAGATCTGGGATGCCCCCCTGTTTTATATCCTGATATTTGGCCTGCTGGTGACAGAATGGATCTTGAGAAAATGGTGTCGGCTGATTTAGCAGCTGGTTTTCAGCATAGAAGGAGTTTGTAATCGATGTCCTCCACGCCACGATCTGATGAATTCGAGGCGCTGCAGCAGACGATTTCCGGGAAACTGGAACGCGTCGGGGTCGCTTTGCGCCGGCATACATTGCTGGAAGCGACGGTTCGGATATTCACTGCGCTTCTGGGGCTGGCATCGCTGTCTCTATTGTTCGACTGGTGGCTGGAGCTGAGCCTGGTGGCCCGCGCGCTGTATCTGCTGGTCTGCCTGGCTGTGGTGGGTTATCTGTTCTATCGCTACGTCTATCTGCCTCTGCGGGGTTCACTCTCATCCATTGATATTGCGAACCTGATAGATCGCTCGAAAAAGGTGCTTCCTCAGCAGGCGCTGGCGCCGCGTGTTGCCAGTGTGCTTCAACTGCCGAATCACCTCACACAGACAGAGCAGTCTCAGCCGATGATTGAACAGGCGGTGCGATCGAACTATCAGCAGCTCAGTCAATATCCGTTTCAGGAGGTGATTGATTCTCGTCATACCAGGAATTGTCTGTTGATATTGCTGGCCCTGATTCTGATTCCGGTGGGTTTCGGACTGGGCCTGCCCGAAGCAGGCAGGTTATGGAGTCAGCGGTGGTTCGCAGGATCAAATGAACCCTGGCCCCGGAATACGAGACTGACAGTTGTGGGGTTGCAGGCAGGTCAGTGGATCCTGCCCCGTGGCGAGTCTGCGGCATTACAGATTCTTGTGGAGGATCAGGAAGAACCGACGGAAAGCGTATGGCTGCATCTGGCGGGAGAAGATGGTTCCAGCGAAACCATTACGATGAACCGCTTTCAGGCAGGGGATTTTCGATACGAAGTGCCCCCACTGCAGCTCCCCGTTCAAGCTTATGCCTGGGGCGGCGATGGAGAAACGGCGCCCTTTGAGATTGTGCCCATCGATCGACCCCGCATTACCGATTTGAAAATCAAGGCGACGCATCCCCGGCTCTCAGAACCGTTTGTGTCACATTTCTCCGCCAGCGAAGGGAATGTCAGATTACTGCCTCAATCGAAGGTGCTGCTGGAATTGACGACAAATGTCAAAGTCCGCGAGATTGACGTTGATTCTGAGGACGTTTTGTTACAATGGAAGGGTACAGATGGTAAGCACTTTCAGGCAGAATGGACGCACGAGAAGCCTGTTAATTTTCGGTTGACATTACACTCAGCCGAGCATGAGATTCATTCGCATCCCCGGCCTGTCTCGATTGGCGTGCAACCGGATCGTGGCCCTCGACTGAGTTTTCGATATTCGGGTGTTCGACAACGGATTACGGCAGACGCCACCATCCCCTTCTCGATCATCGCCCGTGACGATTTTGGGATCAGGTGGGTGGGCATGGATTCGAATTTGCCACTGGCGGAAACAGAAACGAAAATAAAACAGAATGTGACGGAAGCGGCGCTGGATCAGGTATTTGGAAATCCGCAAGCAGATAAGAAACAACAGGCGGTGACAAAAAAAGAGTATCCCCTCTACGGCCCTGCCGATCCTGCGGTGGAGAATGTGGTTGAAGAGGAACAGCGGGTGTCGATTTCCGAGCTGAAATTGAGTCCCGGTGCGGTGGTCACGTTTCAAAGCCATGCGGAAGATAACTGTTATACCGGCGTGCAGAAAACCAGTTCCCGGCAACTGGTCTTTCGCGTTGTCAAACCGGAAGAACTGTTTCGGGAAATTCTGTTAAGACAGCAGCAGTTGCGGTCGCGGTTGAGGAAGGCCCGGGATCAGGCAGAACAATTGAGAGATCAACTGAAACTGGCACAGAGCCTGGATCAGGCAGCCGACTGGATGCGACAGCATCAACTGGTCAGACGGGAAGTGGGACAGATCAGCCATGCCTTGAACGGGTCGGTTGAAGAAATGAAGCTGAACCAGCTGGGAGGAGAAGAGACCTATCAGTTGATTACACAGACAGTGCTCAAGCCTCTGGAAAATCTGCATGATCGCGAAATGGAGCTGCAGCAACAGTCACTGGAAACGTTACGAGGGGACACCCCTGACCCGCTGGAACAGATCCATACGCGGCAAGATGAGATTTTGAAAACAATGGATCAGATTTTGAATAATATGGCACAGTGGGACAGTTTTATAGACGTCGTCAACCAGTTGAATGCAGTCATTAAACTGGAACAGCTGGTGAAAGAGAAGACAGAAGAACTGAAGAAAAAACAGGTTAATTCGATCTTCGATAATTGAAGTCAGAAACATATTTCAAGGCCCCCTGTTATGGAGGTGAGGGAAATGCTGAACGGAAAAATAACAATGGCGACGGGTCTGGTGATGATGTTCGTCATCACCCAGATGATGGGCTCGGTTTCTGCTGCAGAGAAAGTAGCGGCAGATGACGGTAAGAAAATCGCGCCGCAGACACAGATCCAGTTTGAGCAGGACAAAGCGAAAGCGCACATGCAGGAACTGGAAGAGCGGATGTTTCGCCTCTCCAAGCTGATTCGGGATTCGCAGCCCGACGATGCGGCGCGGCTGCTGCTGGGACTGCGGAAAGCACGCGAACAGTTGATCCTGGACCGCATGGGTGAAGCTTCCAAAATGCTGGATGACCTCAAGCTGGACAAAGCCAGCCAGGAACAGAAAGAGATCCTGGTTTTGCTGGAAGAGCTCAAAAAACTGCTGCTAACCGCCGACATCGGGCTGGAACTGAAGCTGGAACAGCTGCGCAAGCTGATTGACTCGCGTGAGACCCTCAATAAGCTGCTGAAAAAAGAAGAACTGCAGCTCTCGAATACCTTGGATCAGCAGAAAAAAAGTGGCAATAAAAAAGACTTCAAAGCGCTGGAAACCAGTGAGCAGCGCAATCAGAAATCTGCAGAGAATCTGGAGCAGATGCTGCGTGAATACGGGCCGGCGTCAGAGAGCATCTGCAAGTCACTCTCCGGCGCGGGGAAATGTATGGGCGGAGCCTGTAAGAAGCTGGGAGCTTCTCAACCCAAGCCGGCTTCCGAGGAACAGAAAAAAGCGATAGAGCAGTTGAGCTCAGCACAACAGGATACGAAAAAGCTGGAAGACCAGCTGCGGAAAGAGGTCGAATCGCTGGTACGACAGCGGGTGATGGATCAGTTGCAGGATATGATCACGCAACAGAAACAGATTCGCGAAGTGACGACCAAACTGCAGGATCGTGTGGCACAGAAGCAGAAACAGGCTCTGGCAGCAGTACGACGGCTGTCCACATCGGAAGAAAAAATCATCAGCGTCTGCTCGGAGTCGATTGAACTTTGTGAACTGACGCAGTTCAGCCTGGTATTGCCGGTGGCCCTGGGCGCGGTTCGCGAGCAGATGGAACTGGTCGACGAAGGTCTGTTGCGGGCACAGGCCGACAAAGAGATGATTGCAGATCAGAAACGCATTGAAACTGATCTGCAGGCGCTGCTGGATGCCATGATGGATGCTTCCCGCCCCTCCAGTAAAAATGGAGGCGGCCAGTGTAAAGGCTGTAAAGGAAACCGGAATAAACTGCTGGCAGAAGTCAAAATGTTACGCTGGATGCAGCAGTCGGTTCATACACGAACCGATCAGCTGGACAAGCAGATTGAGCAGAAAAAGATCACGGAAACATCCCGGCAGGAACGGATTGAACTGCTTTCGGTCCGCCAGAAAGAAATTGATTTAATCACCGGACGATTACACAGTATGACCTGTCCCCATTGTCTGGCAGGAGACGAATAATGAAACGTATCACAAGAAATCAAGTCCCCTTCCGATATTGTCTTTCACTGGCAACCTGTATCACGCTGGTTGTTACGGGAAATCTTCCGGGTGCATTCGCGGAAGCAGATGCGATCGAAGCGGCCAAGCCTGAAACAAAACAGGGTCAAGCACCGCTGATCATTCCGCCGGAACCCCAAGACAACCTGTCGAAGCTGAAGGACGAGGGCTGGCTGAAGGATCCTTTCAAGAATATTCAGACCGACGTGAAATCGGTGATTACCGATTTTGATGAAGGTCAGACAACTCAGCCCGCGAAAACCACGCAGCCCCGGATTATCAGTCGACTGGATACGCTGGTGGAGATGCTGGAAAAGTCATGTAAGAAAGGGGGTGGCGGAGCAGGAGCCAATCCTTCACGTCCCGCCAACTCTTCGACCTTAGGGAAAGGTCCCGGCGGACAGGGGGAACTGAAAGCTCCTGATAAAAAAGGTCGTAACTGGGCTGATCTGACCCCTAAACAGCGTGAGAAGATCCTGCAGTCCCGTACGGAAGGATTTCCTCCCGGTTATGAAGACATCCTGGCAGATTACTTTCGGCGTCTTGCACGAAATCAGGCCGTCGATAAATCAGAAACGACTCCCGAAAAACAAGATTAGACTGTCGCCGGTTTTACTCTAGCGTCTCTCAGGCTCTAAAGACCGGGTATCATCAATTGAGAGACGCGATGGTTCAATGTGACGCGATCTGGAAAGTTTGCTGCAGATGAAATTACAGATGAAAAATTGGAGATGGAGGGGCGCTGCAATCACGGGGTTGGTCTGGCTGGTGGGAAGCGTTATTTCCTCTACAGTGCAGGCCGACGAAGTAGTGCTGTATGATGGCAAAAAGGTCACGGGCACGATTCGCTCTGTCGATTCCCAGACATTGAAGATCGAAGTCGGCAAGGATCTGCAGGAAATCAGTCTGTTTGATGTGACATCTTACAAATTTCTGGAACCCGCTCTGCCGCAGAATGTAAGCCAACTGCTGATTGATGGAGAGAAGCCGAGTTATGCGGCGGGGCCCCGGACTGCCAAGGTCAAGCTTCGCAAGGGGCTGCATCGCTTTACTCTGCCCTATTATCACTCGGTGGGCCTGGCAAAGCTTGAGATACAGGTTTCCGGCCCCGGAATGAAAAAGGCGGAAGTTCCCAAAGATCAGCTGTTTCGTGTGAATGCAGAAGTCCGTGAGATTCCTTCCCGGGAATACCAGGTCGATGAAGCGGGCTTTCGTCTGCCAGTCAAGATTGAGAAGCCGGAAAAGTACATCGCGTATCGATTGATGGAATGGAGCCATCCCGTGGATGTCAAATCAGTGGATGACCTGAAAGCGGTTCCCGTTAAAAGATATGGTGCCAGTCCGCGACTGGCTCTGTTGAGCCGCAGAAGTGCTATCAATTTCGGATTTGTCTTTGAGGGACTGATCCAGATTCCCCAGGACGGGGAATACGAGTTTGCGGTCGAAACTGATAAAAACAGCAAGGCGAAACTCTACATCGGTGCGTATCCCAGCGAACTCTATAAACAGGCCAAAAGTAACAAGAGTTTCGGCTGGAAGGTGACTTTTTCTCAGTCAGGATCGCTGACAGGAACATTGAAAGAATGGAACGACACGGGGATTCATTTTCAGATTCCTGCTGCAGAGAAAGAGATCGACCTGACTTTAAAACCGGGAGCCGTACATGAACTCTGGAAAATTCAGGAAGACACGAAGCAGACAAAGACCGTGGACCGCAAAGGCGAATCGAAGACAGAAGACTCGGCGTATGTCACTACTCAGGACGGGAATGTGCATCGCGTCTCAGGGGAAGTCGTGGGGATGAACGAGCAGAGTCTGCTGTTTCAGTACCAGGGGCAGCAACGCGAAGTCAACCTGGACCGGGTCGTGGGGCTGGTTTTGCAGAAGAACCGCGTGAAACCCGAGAGTAAGCTGGCGCTGCAGAGTCTGATGACCTTGATCGGCAATACGCAGATTCCCGGCGTGGTCGAATGGAACGAGGGGGCGACCGCCAGCATTACAATGCCCTGGGGTGATCGGTTTTCCATCAATAAAGATTACCTGGAGTCGGTGAAAACGGTTAATGCACGTTCGGTCTCACTGGTGGAGATTCAGCCGGACAGCGTGACCCAGGTTCCCTTTTTCAATCAGCAGTATCCCTATCAGATAAATAAGTCACTGATCGGCCAGCCATTGAAAATCGGGACACAGTCGTTCTCCAAAGGAATCTGTGTGCATGCCCGCACGGTGCTGGTTTACCAACTGGGTAAGAATTTTGAAAAGTTTCAAACCAGCCCGGGTTTACAGGCTGAAACCGGCGCACTGGGAAATGTGGCGGTCAAGGTGATGGCAGATCAGAAAATCCTGTTTGAAAATCCGGAGTTCACTTCTGCCACGAAAACAGAATCTCTTGACCTGGATGTGACAGGCTGTGAGACATTAACTCTGGTCGTCGATTTTGGAAAAAATCAGGATGTGGGGGACCGTTTTGTCTGGGGGAATCCCAGGCTGATCCGGAAGTCACCCAAAGAACTGGCGACGAATCAGAAATAACGGAAAACGAGACCATTACAGCGATTGATCATGAAACAGCATTTAAAATCAAATAAGCAAAACCAGAACACGTTCAATTCCTCAGACAGGTGGCAGCAGAAAGCGTCTCTGGTCGGGGCAGTCACGACAGTGATCGGACTTCTGTGTGCGTGTGGAGTTGGCGGGGCGGATGAGCCGCAGGCTGCCTCACAAGAGAAACTGATCGTGCGCGATGTGAGCGTGTTCCTGGTCTCAGCGCATGGCAAGAAACTGAATGATGCGGCCCTGTTTCGATCCACGACTCCCGGTTTTATGCAGTCGCGTCGGTTGAGCGCTGATGCGGGTGAGAGTGATAAGCCAGCGCCCCTGGGATTGATTACGTTTGAAGGGCCGCCGGTAAAAGATCTTGATGTGCTGCTGGAATTTCCGTCCGGGCGTTTTATGGCGCATTGGCCCACTGCCCGGATTCAGTCAAAACGAATTTACTGGCGTTCACAGAATCTGCTCGCAGAGAGTCCGCTCAGCATGCGGTTGTCAGAATCTTCCTGGCTGAGCCCGCTGCAGCAGGCAGATCGACTGTATGTCAAAGGCATCGATAAGTGTGATCGTTTCATTCTATATGATGTGGAACTGGACCATAATCCGCGCATTACCATGACTCCCGCTGAGAACGGGTTTCAGGTTCAGAATGCGGACGCCTATCCTCTCAAAGCACTGACAATCATGCAACCTGCGGAGCAGCAGGATCACTGGAGAGTCGCCGCCCTCGAACAGGTGCCCGGGATCAAAAAAGAGGAAAAGCAGCCTGAAGAAAAATCAGATCAACCAGCGAAAGCAAAACCCGTTGATCCTTTATCGGAAGAGGCGCTGAAAAAGAAAGAAAAAGAAGCCAAAGCCAAAGCGCTGCAAATTCTGGGGAAACAGTTACAGGCTGTAGGTGCTTTACCGAAACCGGCTGAAGCGGCAACAAAACCAGCTGAGAAAAAAGAGACAGCAGCAGCGAAGCAAAAAACGCCAGCTGTCACGGTGCCTTATCTTAAATCTGCTGCGCTGACCCAGGCCGAGGCGCTGGATGTCTGGAGGAAACAGCTGGTCGAACTGGGACTGGGAACACCGGAAGTTGAACATGTGTTGCGAATCCTCGCCGAACATGCCTTGCGGAACGATCAGGCGACTATTGTGTACTGCCTGGATGAAAGTTATCTCGATAAAATATTGCCGCTGGAAATCACTCCGTTTCCCGATGTCATCCGTCGTACGGGAATCGTCATTCTGCTGGATGCCGACCCGGCGTTACTGAAACGCATTGATGCGTTGATTACTCAACTGGGTCACCAGAGCTGGACGAAACGCGAAGCAGCGCAGAAGGCGCTGGAAGAGTACGGGAAAGCCGCCCAGGCACAGCTGCAGAAAGCGACCAGTAATAAAGATCTGGAAATCGTGTTTCGCGCCGAACAGATCCTGAGCAAGCTCAAGTAGCAGTGTTCTCTGCATTGAGTGCAGACGCCCTGAGTGCAGACGGATTGGCTCGACGCATCAATAAATGATAACCGGCGTGATCGTAAAACCGATGATGAAAAATGCCAGTGTCAGCCAGCCGATGATGAGCCGTGGAGTTCCCAGGGGGACCCTGTCGTTGGCTGTGGGGGGATGATTGATGCCGAAAAACACAAGTAACAGAATCAGCAGCGAGTAGCCGAATTCCCCTGTGTAAAACATGTATCCCACTGCGGCGGCCATCAGCAGGCGGGATACCAGATTGGCTTTTTTACCCAGCAATGTATACAGGATGTGGCCGCCGTCCAGCTGGCCAATGGGCAGCAGGTTCAACGCGGTAATGAAGATACCGACCCAGCCTGCAAACAGCAGCGGGTTTAAAATCACTTCCTGATTTGCCGCCAGTGGACCATGGACCATGCTGATCATCCACTGCAGAATCAGGGGCTCACCGTAGCTGATGGAACCCGGCTGCTTCAATGTGACGGCGACCGTTGAATTCAGCACCCCCCAGTATGCGATCGGGAGCGCAAAGACCAGTCCCGCGAGGGGGCCGGTGACGGCAATGTCGAACATCTGTTTGCGGTCTGCCATCCCGCCCCGTTGCAGAATCACTGCGCCCATGGTTCCAAAGGGGGTCAAAGGCATCGGGATAAACAGCGGTCGGGTGGCAGGAATGTGGTAGCGCCGCGACTGCAGATAGTGT
>NZ_CAXAVM010000167.1:0-15975 GCF_963972345.1 uncultured Gimesia sp.
CGATAAGCGCTGTTTTGGGTCGCGCGCGTGCCCAGTTTACAGTGCACTGAAACACGGGCCACCTGTTCTGACTCTTCACTACAAATGAGCCTGTTTTTTCCAGATTTGCACTGCCTGAAACCCCACCCGTTCGAGATGTCACCCTGCGGATCGCCACACATCGCAGCCCATCGTCCCGGCACCGCCCCGACATCGCAGCAGGTCGGTTCCCCGTCAACCCGTATCGCCACATGATATTGTTCATCCCCCTTGACGCCCCCATGACTTTCCACAAAATAATCCACCATGCAACCGAACCACAGACTACAGAAAACAGATTGTTCAACAGATTGAACCCCTCTAACATAACAACAAACATAACTCAACTTCCTCTCACACCGCGGGTGCCATCTGTCGGCTTGCCCGACAGTGCTTTGAGTAACCATCCCCACTCAGAAAAACCGGGTAAGCCCGAATAAAATTCGGGCCGAGCACAGCGAGCAGGAGGTCGCAGCTGCCGCGTTCCTCCCAGAACCAGGCTTTCCCTACTCACTTCGCACGGCCGGACAAGCCGGCCATGGCACCCCGAAACCTCTCTATTTATTGCAATAAGTCCTGCAAAATCAGACGGGCGGGTGGCACCGTTGGCTTGCCCAACGGTGCAGGTGATCACGGCTCCTTTACCCGGTTCACAACGAATTATAAAAGAATCGCCCTCACCCCCGCAGATGAAAATCCCGAACCACTGAAGGATTAAAAAGGGGTCAGGAACCTTAAATATAAGGTTCCTGACCCCTTTTTAATCGCAGGGAATTGGAAAACCTCTCTGTCCGGCTGAAGATTCCATGCAACATGCTCTTAGCCTGCAGATTTTCTCTTCGACTTCCGGGGATTTTTTTCAGGCTTCCGTGAACTTTTGGAACTGGCATTGCGTTGCCTGCTGTCAACTTTGAGCAATCCTTCACGTTGCACAGCTTCTCTTAGCTGTTCCGTTACCCAGGCATTCAGGCTGGTTCCTGATAAAGAGGCGGCCAGAGTGGCTTGACGATGGAGTTCCGGAGGAATTCGCGTGACGAACTGTCCTGAAAACGGTTTCTCAGCAGATTCTCCACGTTCCTTGCAGAAGGAGAGGTAATCATTGATTGAATCCTGAAAGGCTTGCTTCAATTCAGCTACACTCTCACCCTGGAATGTGATGACATCGCGTGTGTTAATTACTTCACCATGGAAAACTGCCGCTTCATCATCAAATTCAACTTTACCAAGATACCCTTTGTAATTCATCATGGCCTGACTCCTGCTTCTGTAATGAAACGCCGCACCGATTTTATCGCCCCTTTATTTTTCTCTTTTTGGGGATGCGGCCGATGAAAGACTGCCCGGACGCCATTCAGAGCAATGCGAACACGCGATCCAGATCCCTCTGAAATCTCTGCGCCTGCTGCCTCCAGCATCGACTCAATATCGCGCCAGGGGATACCTGACTTGACCGGGTCTTCAAAGATGGCTTGCAGTGTGCGTTTATGCTTTGCTTTCATTTCCGACCAATAGTATCACATAATGATACTGACGTCAATATTTGAACAATCAGCGGATGATTGTATTACAGCAATATATAAAATAAAGGCATTGTGATTCACATAGCGATTTGAGATCGTTCCAATTTGAAATTGAATATTTTTCGTGCCGTTCCGTGCCTTTCGTGGGCGCAAAATTACCGGGCTGTTCATTATGCCGGCCCCAATTACACCGGCTATAAACCAAGGTGGTACTAAAGTGACGACCAGATGGAACGATCTCATACAAACAATTACTTTGAGTCATTATCAAACTTAAATGCTGGAAATATGAGGGTAGGGAGCATCTCATCTTGGTATATATTAATACAATATGACGAGCTAAGATCACTATAAATACTTTTTCATTTGTAATGAGAAACAATCATTTTTATGGGATGGCAGACTTCGAATTAAAAAATCAAAACGAATCAAAGATAAAATGATCATGAGCCGACAAGCTATAGATTCATCAGAAGACGCGTTAAGAGAACTGGATGCAGACAGGAGAATGCCCGAGTGGCTAGAACGGGATGCTAATTTGCTCCCGTTTTCCAAATTAAGTGGGGATGAATTTGAAGTATTATGCTTTCTATTACTCAAATCAAAATATCCACATGATCGCCTTTATTACTACGGTAAGACATCAGATATGGGGCGAGATATCATCCATCATCGAACAGACGGCAGTATCAGATTAATTCAATGTAAGAATTTTGATAAAAATGTTAGCCCATCTGATATTGGGGCCGAAATGGCAAAGGTTTATATCAATGTTCATTCAGGGAAAATCCCTGAACAACCAAACGAAGTAGTTTTTTTTGTGTCGAAGGATCTTTCTGCTAATTCTCAGGACTTGATCCAATATCAAATAAAATGGATTGAAGTAGCTCAAGATCATCTACAAAAGTGTTTGAAGAACTCACCGTCTGATGAATTAAAACAATTTGCTCGGGATTGGTGGCCGTTTGGAAATCGTCAAACGGGAATTGCTATTACAGAGGATATCAAAAATCATCATCCAAGATTAATTAAAGATTTTTTCAGTGTTCACAAAATAATAGACGCAACGCGATCAGAAGTTCGTCAAGATACTCATGAAGAAATCTATTCTGCTTTCGATCATTTCTTACCATTATTAAAAGATAAGGAACCAGAGAAGAATTTTCTCTCTACCTCATCACTTTCTAATGAAGAGATACTCTCACAGTTTGTCTTAGCCTCAAAACCCCTTACAAATTGGCCACAAACTTTAGCTGATTCACAATGGATTGAACGTTCAGAAACGAATGAGCTTTTAAGTATAATAGAGTCAGAACCACACTATAATTTGGTTCTGCTTGGCGAGCCTGGCAGTGGCAAATCAGCATTACTTGCGCAGCTGGCTAAATCTCTTGATGAAAATGGTGTTGCCAGTTTGGGTATCAAGGCTGACACCTTGGCAATGAATGTTGATTCTCTAGAAAAACTTGCTGAACGCCTCCAACTTCCCGCGACAGTGGCAGACTGTGTAAAGAGAATAGCTCAAGAACAAAAGGTTGTCGTGTTGATTGACCAGCTTGATGCTCTTGCTGATTTAGTGGATCTCCGTTCGGAACGTCTCAACGTACTTCTAAATCTAATCCATCAATTATCGGAAATCCCTAATGTCTATATTATTTCATCCAGCCGAGGATTTGAATTTAACCACGATACAAGGTTCCAAACAATTCAAGCTGAAAAAATTCAATTGGAATTACCATCTTGGGATTCAGTAAATAAAATACTCAAACAACAGGAAATAGATGGTTCGAACTGGCCAGATAGTTTCAAGAATATTTTATGCACACCACAGAACCTGAAGATCTTCATCGAACACCTTAATGGAACATCAGAACAAAAAGTATTTGCCTCATATCAGGAAATGCTGGAAGAGCTATGGTATCAGAAAGTGACTCGATCTACAGAAGCAGGCCCGAAGAAGGCCTTGCTTGGTGCCGTTGCGGAAGACATGTCAGACAAAGAAATACTTTGGCTTCCAATCGCTCGATTTGATAACCAACGTGCCATACTAGATCACCTGGTTGCTGACGGTATTTTTAAAATTTCGGAAGATGGGTTGAAATTCGGCTTCCAGCATCAAACCCTATTCAGTCATGCTCGGGCTCGGGCTGTTGTGCAAGGAGACATCGATCTCTGTGATTTTGTGATAGCACGACAGCATGCTTTATTCGTTCGTCCTACTTTATGGAGTACTCTTGGATATCTCCGTGAGGCTTCAAGAGAAACTTACACCTTCCAAATGAGAAGGCTTTGTACGGAACCATTGCGACTTCATATTCGACATCTTCTTCTAGACTTTCTTGGAAGGCTTGAGGATCCTGATGAGATCGAAGAAGTATGGCTGGTGCAATGGCTGGAAGATGACGATTTTAAAAGACGCGCTATTTCTTCAATATCAAACAGCCCTGGTTGGTTTTCGAAGCTTAAAGACAGTCAGATTGCATCACTGATGCAAGATCCAATAGGAATAGAATGGCAACTGGTTGGTCTACTTTCTGCAATGATCAATCGAATGCCGGAAGAGACACTTAAGTTAATAAGACAATATTGGCTCCATAACTCTGAAAGAGATCTTTTCACATTCCATATCTTCGATCATTTCAATCATTGGTCAAATGAGTCAGTAGCGATTGTTTGTAAAATTATTGAAAGAACAAAAATCAATGAGTCGTTTGTCACCGATATTGCAAGTAAAGTTTCAGCGCAAATGCCTGAATTGGCTCCACAAATAATAGCAATTGCATTTCGGAAAAAATTGCAGGCAATTCAATTATTAGCTGATCATCAAATAAAGGAATTACCACCAGAAGCTGCGCCTGAAAATCAAGCGTTCACATTTACTAGGTTCGACTGGAGAAGTCAATTCGGAGAATTACTAGAGTCCAGTTCTGGACGCTACGGGATGGATGCGATAGCTGAAGTTGCTCCAGTTGAATTTCTTAATCAAATATGGCCACTATTTTTGGAGGCTCTGGAGCCGACGCTTGATATGCCACATCACATTCTCAATCGGTTTCGAGCTTCCAGCGTTCACCATTATGAGTTTGATCGTGAGCATGCTTCCGAGAAGCCTCTGTTAGAGGCGATTCGAACAGCACTTCGGGAACTGGGGAACAGCAATCCAACTGCATTTGAAAATTTTGTCCGTAGTAATTTAAGTATTGATGCGATGTTAGTTCAGCGATTGATTTGTCGCTCACTTGTTGAATTGGATATTACATTAGTCGATTTATCATATGAGTATCTGACAGGTGACCCGCGAAGGCTTCTGATTGGTGATTTTGATGATTACCACAAGGAGTCACGTAAATTGATTTCTAAGCTTGCTCCGAAGCTAAGCGCTGAGCAGCTTCAACAATTGGAGCAGTCTATCAATAATTGGACAGAGTATCATTCTGAAATCCCGGATCAAACAGCTGAAGACAAACGCGATAGAATGAAGTGGGATCGGGAAAGTCGGCTTCGGTTACTGATGGCAATACCAAAGCACCTACTTTCTAAGAAATCGAAATCGGTCCTGGAAGCTGAAGAAGTAGCATTACCTACTGTAAAGGCTCGCTTAGAGAGGAGTGAATCGCGGATCGAAATGACAGAAGTCATCAGTCCGATGTCAACGGAACAAATGAAGAAAGCCAAGAGCTCACAGATTCTCAAATTATTTGATGAACTCACGGATGATACTGACTGGGATCACTCAAGGCGTGGTCTCAGGGGAGGGACTATTGAAGCCTCTCGCGCGCTTGCTGAACTGGCTAAAGAATATCCTGAACGTGCTGCTGAACTGGCGACACAATTTCGCTGCACTGATCAGCAAATTCCGGTTGCTCACATTGTTGAGGCAATTAGTAAGAGCGATTACCCAACTGAGAGACTTTTCGACTTAATTCACGATCTTGTAAATTTTGGTTTCAATTCTCAGCATTTCCAGGATACCGTTGCCAGTGCTTGTGCGCGAAGAGGAGATCAACTGGATGGATTACCTGATGAAATTTGTGATTTATTAAAATCATGGCTGAAAAACTGGAATTTTCCCATCGAAAATAATTTGGATGAACAGGAATTTGATGAATCAAAAGAAGACGAAGAACGCAGTATTTTATTTGATCAACGAGGATTGATTCAAATCCCTCACGGAACATATGCAATCATGTCTGCAATTGCTTTTGGTTTGATTAGAAAGAAACCACCCTCGACGGAAGACTGGCTTTCTGAACTTAACAAACATCTGGAACGACCAGAAAAACAGAAAACGTGGCAGGTGTTTTGTCGTGAATTACGCATGTTGAAGTATTGCGAATCGACTAAAGCACTAAGGTTCATAGAAAAATTATTCGAAAAAAAAACGAGAGTACGCGATTCAGTTCAAGGGGTTCATCTTCTGGGCTACCTAAGGAATTTTATAGGTGAAGAAGCGTTTGCAACTTTCAGCGATCAGATTGCTGCGAGTAATTGGTCAATGGGAATACAGGCTAAAGGTGAGCTTTTTGGAGCTAGCTACCTAGTGGAAGACAAATTCTTATCAGTTGATAAATTTATTGAATTTACTGTTTCTTTAAATGTGGCAGCTAACAACAGGTTTCTAAAAGGCGTTGCTTATACAGTGGCTGAACTCTGGAAAGAGGGCCGTTTTCAACATAAAGCCACGGAGTTATTTGAGAAACTAGCAAAACGAAAGTGCCAAGAAATTAATCAAGCTCTTAGTGGCGTGTTTTTATCAGATCAATTCATTCCAAATAAGTACTCAAAAAGAATTCTTATTGCTATAGCCAATTATCCAGAAGTAATTCAAAATATAAATCTATATCATTTTGTCGAACAGTTGGAATTGTTTACAGAATCAGAACCGGAATTAGTATTAAAACTAGCGAATATACTTCTGGATCTTTTCGAGTTGAATTCTGATGCCGAAACTCCTCGAAATATTGACCTATCTGATTCTGTATTAACGAATATCGCCATAACTCTACAACGTAGGAGTGATAATCATAGAACTGCAGGCCTTGATTTATTCGAACGTCTTCTACGATTAGGTTTTTCATCAACTATTCAAACTATGAATGAATTAGACAACCGACCAGTCAACGTAGTACAGCGTGCTCGGCGAAGAAGACGAAAAAAGAATAAATCATGATTTGGTCAATAAGGGGTCAGGACTCTTTTTTTCCACACCAGTTTCTGATAGGATACACTTATGCCTAGATCCAAACGAATTTGTCCTGCCGGGGAAGTGTTTCATGTGCTCA
Organism: uncultured Gimesia sp.; assembly: GCF_963972345.1. Classification (NCBI taxonomy): domain Bacteria; kingdom Pseudomonadati; phylum Planctomycetota; class Planctomycetia; order Planctomycetales; family Planctomycetaceae; genus Gimesia; species uncultured Gimesia sp. The sequence goes on from NZ_CAXAVM010000167.1 coordinate 6,821, forward strand.
ACCGGTCTGTTGCGCGGCTGACTCTGTTTGAGAAACCCGACGACTATGCCGCGTTCATGCAGGTTGTGGAAGAGACGTGGCAGAAAAATCCCCTGCCGATTTTTGCCATGTCCGTCATGCCCAACCACTGGCACTTTGTCGTACGCCCCACCACGGATACGCAGTTGACCGAATTCTTCCAGCGCCTCACGGTCACCCACACCATGCGCTGGCATTCCCACTACGAAACCGGCGGCAGCGGCCACCTCTACCAGGGACGCTTCAAATCGTTTCCAGTCCAGACGGACGAACATCTGCTGACGGTCATGCGCTACGTCGAACGCAATCCACTGCGAGCCGATCTGGTCAACAAAGCCGAAGAATGGGAGTACGGCTCTGCCTGGGCCCGGTTGCAGAAACAGCACACGCCGGCCTGGCTCGCCACACCGAAGAAACCTGCCTTACCACGCAACTGGCGGGCCCTCGTGAATAAACCTCAGACCGATGCCGAACTGCAAGCCGTGCGAAAAAGCATCGTGCGAGGCACACCGTTCGGCGGCGATAAATGGATCAGCAACACGGCCGCGCGGCTCTCCCTGGAAAGCACCACCCGCCCCCGCGGCAGACCACGGCTAACATAAAAGTCGTGACCCTTTTAATGCTGTCTGCGTACCCTTTCGTGGTAGCAGAAATACCAGGTTGGTCACCCGCTAGTACCAGAATCGCACGGTGCCCGGTTAGCGATGCCCCCCCCTGTGCTTCACCTGTTTCCGTGATTGTCAGCTCTCAAATAATAATAGGCGCAGCAGGGACGACGCCGTTAAGTTCTCAAAACCGCTTGAAACTGCAATCCTGGCGAGGGGTGTCCCTTCTAAGCCGGTGGGGGAGTTTCTAAGATCAAACATCGCGGTGTTCTTTGAATCGAGTTTTTTCACTCGTTCTCGATATGACAATTAAAATACCTCAGGATTTCCACCATGAATCGGCCCTGTATCATTGTTCTGCTGATGATCGTTTCTGCTGCTCAGCTTTCAGGAAATGATGTCCTCTCAGCTGAGGCCATCACCCAAAACTGGCAGGCTGAGTACTCTGGCAGCGATTCGAACGGGCCGACGGTCATTGGTCACTGGCAGTTCGACAAGGGAGCCGAAACGGCTGACTCCGGTCGACTTGGCCTTTCCGGAAGACTGGATGGCGCAGTGCCGGCGACCGCGGGAAAATTTGGGGGAGGCATCGAGTCATTCCCAGGCTTCCCCATTGATGACAAACATCATGCTTTTATGGTGGCAGACCATCCGGAGCTGAGTCCAACAGGGGCCTTCACCGTAGAAATGTGGATTAAACCCAAGCCGCAGCTCCGCGAGGCGAGCCTGGCTTATCTGATCGATAAGAAATATGCCTCAAAGAATGACTACCAGTGGTTATTGAGTCCACCAGATCCTGCCGGTCGGCGGCGGATGAATGTCGTACTGGGATTTGGCGAAGACACAGAAACCTTTATCACCGATTTTCTCACCTTTGAACAGGACGTCTGGCAGCACCTGGCATTCAGCTATGACGGGGCGGGAACGGTTCGCTTTTATCAAAATGGGTCCTCCGTGGGCAATGTCACCCGACCGGGCCGACTTGGTATCGCAGCCGGTAATCTTCCCTTGAGTATCGGAGATCGGATCGGCAGTAACTACGGCGGTTTTCCCGGTTACCTGGATGAGGTGCGCATCAGTTCCGGCGCACTCGAATTCAGTCCCCTGACCATTTCGCTGACCGTGGACCGGAGAGTCTGGCGGCGGTATGAACCGTCATCCGAAATCAAAGTCACCGTTCGCAACCAGCAGCAAAAGCCGTTGAGCGGCGCGAAACTGCGTCTGCTCGGCCCGGGCTGGATTGACCGCGAGATTGACCTGCCGACACTACCCGCTGAGGAAGAATATACAGAACAGGTTTCCTTTGATACCACGCTGCGGCCCGATGATTATGTGCTCCAGGGACAGGTCCGCGTGGAAGGCGACTACCCAATGTCACGCGAAGAGAGCCTGTTACTCAAACTGGTGCCGCGTCGGGTGCCGGGACGCATGCCTGTATTGATGTGGGGGATTGGCAGTCCTGATGAGTTCGAAAAAGAACTGCCACGCCTGCAGGAGCTGGGTTTCAATCATTGCCTGGGATTTTCGCCCTCACCCTCAAAAGTGTGGGAGGCGGGCAAACCGGTGCCGACAGAGGGACCAGTGACGATCAACTCCGTCAAAGACATGCTCGATTCCGCCCTGGCGAATGATTTTGATATCGCCGCATCTCTCTATGCAGGTCACTTTTTAAAAGATCGTAAAGACTTGAGCCGGGTCGATCGGAACGGTCAGCCTTATCAAAGGCACGATTGCAACGCCGCCTTGCCGGGACTGCAGGAATTTTCAGAAAATTACGGACGCAGTGTGGGAGAAATGTACGGCGATCATCCCGCTTTTGTCGCAGCACTCATCAACAGTGAAGTCCGCGATAGTACACACGTCAGTTTTTCCCGGTACGATCAGGAACAGTATCGCAAATTTGCCGGGGAGGAGATCCCGGCAGAGGTGACTGACAAAATCGGGCCGCGCTGGAATACGATTCCCGATTTCCCCAAAGACCGGGTGCTGCCCGATGATGATCGGCTGCTGAAGTTTTATCGCTGGTTCTGGACCGTCGGTGATGGCTGGAATCCGTTACACACCGCTTTGCACCGGGGGTTGAAGGCAGACGGACGAGATCGCATCTGGACATTTTATGATCCCGCCATTCGCGCCCCCAGCATCGGCGGCTCAGGCGGTGAGGTGGATGTGATCAGCCAGTGGACCTATACCGAACCTTCGGCATTACGCGTGGGCTATTTTTGTGATGAAGTCTTCGCGATGGCAGCCGCCTCAGGTAAACCACAGGATGTCATGAAAATGACACAGCTGTTCTGGTATCGCTCTTCCAGCGCCCCGAAGAAGACAGGTCAGGAATTTATCGCCTCCCCGTTTGACGACCATGATCCCGATGCCGCGTATATTTCTATCGCGCCCACACATTTACGCAGCGCGTTCTGGAACAAAATTGCACGCCCCGTAACAGGCCTGATGTATCATGGCTGGTCATCCCTGGTGCCCACCGATGGCACCCATGCCTACAAATACACGCAACCCGATTTACAGACGGAATTCAAACGCCTGCATCGGGATATCCTGAAACCGCTGGGGCCGACGCTGTTAAAGGTTCCCGACCGACAGGCTGATGTCGCTTACCTCGACAGCTTCACATCGCAAATATTCGCAGGACGCGGGAGTTACGGGTATTACCACGATGAAGCGTACCTGACGCTCATACATGCGCAGCTGCAGCCTGAAGTGATTTTTGAACAGACGCTACTCAAAAAAGGGCTGGATCAGTACAAGCTGCTGGTGCTGGCTGACTGCGATGTGTTGACCCGCTCCGTGGTGGATCAGGTGCTCGCCTTTCAGCAGCGGGGAGGCATCGTCATTGGCGATCCCAACCTGACGCCGGCGATCAAAGCGGACATCGTGCTGCCAAAATTCGTGCGTTCCAAACGGACACAGGAAGATCAGAAAACGATCCTGCAGCATGCAGCGCAGTTAAAATCCGCGTTAGCAGGTCGATATGAATGGTACGCTCAGTGTACGACTCCCGAGATCGTGACCAGAACCCGCGCGGCTGGAAAAAGTGATTACGTGTTCGTCGTCAATGATCGCAGGGAATTTGGAACGTATGTGGGGCAGCATGGCCTCGTGATGGAAGATGGCCTGCCCGCGGAAGGCACTCTCACTGTTTCACGCGACAGTGGCCACGTTTATGATTTACAGGCAACCCGTGAAATCTCAGCTCAGAAGACAGACAACAAGTTAAGCTGGCCCGTGCAGTTGGGCCCCTGCGAAGGGCGACTGTTCCTGGTAACCCCCACTCCGATCTCTTCAGTTCAAATCACCGGAAAAGAAAGCACACCAGCCGGAAAACCAATCGAGTTACTGGTGTCGATCCTTGATCCCATGTCAAAGACGGTCCCCGCCGTGATTCCACTGGAAGTAAAGATCACCGACCCCGCCGGCAGGGTCGCCGAATTCAGCGGGTATTACGGAGCGGAACAGGGACAACTGCCACTCAAGCTCGACATTGCCAGCAACGACCGGCCGGGAATGTGGAAAGTTCACATCCGGGAACTGGCTTCGGGACAGACGGGCGTGGCGTATTTTCGTGTGCTCGATGCAGCAGCAGAGAATGAAAAATAACGACGCTGGCAACATCACAGGTGTCCGGAGCCAGCCTACCGAATTAATTCATTTTCGCGTCATTTCGTACCATTCGTGGTCACAAAAATACCAAGCTGGTCCTGCAACCGACAGCATTGGTGCCAGGCAGGTCTCCACTAATGGGTATTTTGGTTTTATTTGAGATTAGGGTGGTCTTATAGTGATTGCCGTGCGTTAAACCTAAGTCAGCAATTCTGAAAACGACTGATCGGAGCGTTTAATGAAGACGATACCTCACTGCCCTGACTGTGAAAAACAGATGGAAAAAGGGTTTATTCTAGATTCTACACTCCTGTGTGCGCTCCAAGCGACGTGGCATCCGGACGATCCAGAAACCGCTGGAGGCTCGTTTTTCGGGTTTAAGACGAAAAACAGAACGAAGACTGTCAGAATTGAAGAATCCAGAACAAGAAAGATCATTTCCTATCGCTGCCCCGAATGTGGCCTGTTGCGGTCTTTTGCGGAGTGACTGGTTTCCAGGACTTTTATATTGAACATCAAAGCTAAACATCAAAGGTGCCAGGAACCGAGAAATAAATCCCCCCATCCAATGCAGAAACTTCCCTATCGTACTGATTCTACCTGTCTCTCAGACAATGATCTGCCCGAAAAAAGTGTCCGGAACCGTTGATCCGCATATTGAGTCTCGCACGCCGCCTCCTGGCACTGACTGAGGGAAAAACTTCTCCCGATTGTCCCGTATTACCAGTAAGCTCTAAGTCCTCGTTCATGCCTCCGACCTTCCACCAACGCCATCCCCGACAGATCCACAACCCAGACGTCGAGCACCCGCGTCTTGATGGCCGTGCGTCTCATTAAAGGTGCAGCGCACGCTTCGAAATCGATCAATTTCCACAGCCACAACTGGTTGTCCACACACGACCGTCAGGGGCCATAATGGGGGTGTGCTCGTGCATGGGGGGCGCTGGCTGGCTGTTATTATATCCCCCATAAAATGCCACGGGTGACCAGTCAGGACTGACCGGGGGAAGTTCCGGCGACAAAGGCGCATAGTTATTTTTACCATAAACAATTTTGCCTCCCAGCATCGTCAGTACACTTTCAATCTGGCGGATCGCATCTGCTTCTACAGAAAAATAATCGTCAGACAGAACTGCCAGGTCTGCGAATTGACCCACTGATAACGTTCCTTTACGGTCGTCTTCATTACTGAACCAGGCACTCCCCTGCGTATATAAACGCAGCGCTTCTGAACGGGACAGGCAGTCTTCCTGCTCATGCAGCACTGTTCCCCCGACCGTTTTCCCCGTGACCATCCACCACAGACAGGTCCATGGGTGATAGCTGGCAACCCGCGTGCCGTCCGTCCCGGCTCCCACGGGAATCCCCATCTTCAGCATCTGGCGGACAGGAGGATGCCGTTTGACTTCTTCCACACCGTAGCGTCGAATGAAGTATTCCCCCTGGTAAGCCATGCGATGTTGAATAGCAATGCCGCCGCCCAGTTTCTGAATTCGTTCCAGATTGCGATCGGAAACTGTCTCGGCGTGATCGATGAACCACCGCAGATCATCAATCGGATGCGCGCGATGCACACGTTCAAAGACATTCAGAAATCGATCGATGGTTTCATCGTAGGTCGCATGAATTCGCCATGGCCACCTCGCTTCAGCAAGTTTCATCACAATCGCTTCAAGCTCTGATTCCATCACCGGTTTCAAATCGGGTCGTGGCTGCAGAAAATTTTCAAAGTCGGCCGCGCTCCAGGCTAAATTCTCGCCGGCTCCATTCACGCGCAGCAGATCCGAACCGGCACCCGGCTTTGTCATATCGAGCCAGCGCGTATAGTCATTCAGTTCTTCACCCGAATTCTGGGCAAACAGGCTGTAGGCAATGCGGAGCGTCAAATGGCCGGCTTGTTCCAGTTGATTGACGACAGCATAATCATCGGGATAATTCTGCCCCCCACCACCGGCGTCCGCAACACTGGTGACGCCAAACCGATTCAACTCGCGCATAAAATGACGTGAGGAATTGAGCTGATCCTCCATCGACAGCTTGGGAGCATTGGCGATTGTGGAATACAGAATCAAGGCATTCGGCTCAGCAATCAGCAATCCGGTCGGGTTACCCCGCTGATCTTTCACCACGACGCCCCCTGGTGGGTTCGGCGTATTTTTATCCATGCCCAATGCATGGATGGCCGCCTTATTCAACATCGCAGAGTCATACAGATGCAACAGGAACACCGGTGTATCGGGAGCCGCTGCGTTCAACTCTTTAAACGTGGGCATGCGACCTTCGGCAAACTGAAATTCGTTCCAGCCTCCAATCACGCGCACCCACTGGGGAGGAGGGGTTCGGGCAGCCTGATCTTTCAGTTGACTCATCGCCTCTGCAATCGTGGGTACGCCATCCCAGCGCAATTCGAGATTCGAAAACAGGCCAGCCCGAATCACGTGCAAATGCGAATCATTCAATCCGGGAATGACACGCCGATGCTCCAGATCAATCTGCCGGGTGGATGGCTCCGCCAGCGCCCGGATCTCGTCACTGGTTCCGATCGCTGCCACCCGACCCTCCGAAACTGCGATAGCGGCCACTTCGGGGTGAGAGGGATCCTGTGTAGTAATGCGACCATTATAAAGAATCGTATCAATAGACATAGCTGGTCCTCTTTCGTATAAAAAGAAACGGCCCGATCATGGTACAGGCGCGTTTTCCGGAATCACCTGGAAATAGAAATCCGCTCCGCGTGCCCGGTCTGCAGCCAGGGATGAAATATTCTTGTAATGCAAGGCATCACAAGCCACGTAAGCGTAACAACAACACAGACATTCACTGCCACGGAGAATACCAGCCAGTGCTGCCCCTCCAACACAGGCAGCAGCACCGTAGACCAGAATAAAACCGCTGGAAAGACACCCAGAAAAGTCAGGCATGCCATCTTCCAGCGGGGCGGCATCGCACCCCGGCCCGACCGGAAGAACGCCTCCAGTCCGGTAAGCCTGCGATGCACGGGCTCACCTTCAACCAGCGGCTCTGCATCATCCAGCCAGCGGTGAAACAGTTCCGAGGCATAAAATTTTTCAGCCGCTTCTTCACTCTCAAACGTACGCAGCACTCCATATTCACGACTGCCCGTCTGGGGAGCCGGCCGGAGTATATGTACTCCCAGAACCCCTTCCGAGGACATCGACTCGCGAATGAAGGAGAGCAGCTTCGTATCAAACTGCTCCTCCATCCCCGAACGCACATAACGTGTGACTGCAACATGCACGACTGACATCTCACATCTCCACTGAATTCAACAGGCTTGTGCTGGACGTTTACAGCAGTGTCTCCAGCGACTTCTGGACCGAGTGCCAACAGGCGACGCAATCAGGTAACCTTGCGGGCCGCTGGTGCTTTATGAACCATGGTGTAACAGTACTCAATTCCAATCCCGTAAGCTCCGCCATGCTCACGAAACAGATCCATTAACGCGTTGTAATGCTCCCGGTTGGCCCAGTCACGCTGAAATTCAAGCACCGTGGCAATCGTCGTCATGCGGACGGCACCGGCCTGTACCATGCGTGACAAGGCCGCATCGTGAGCAGCCTGCGAAGTGCCACCACAGGCATCTTCCACAACATAGATGTTGTAACCTTCGTCAATCATGTTCAATGTCGGCCAGGTGATGCAGACCTCTGTCCACAGACCCGAGAGAATTATATTTTTTTTGCCCGTCGCCTTGATGGCTTCACGAAAAGCTTCCGTGTCCCAGGAATTCATTCCGGTACGTTCAATTGGAGACTGGTCAGGAAAAATATCCAGCAACTGAGGCCACATCGCCCCGCTGAATGATTCGGTTTCGACCGTTGTCAAAATAACAGGGACATCAAACTCTTTGGCCCCTTTGGCAAGCATCAAAACATTATTCATCAGCAGCTGGCGATCAATCTGATTCGATACACCAAACGCCATCTGTGGCTGATGATCAATAAATACAAGGGCACAGTTCTCTGCCGTCAGCAGTCCGCCATCAGTATCGGGAAGAATATTAGTCATGGGATTCTTTTCTATTAAACAAAGTGATGAATAGAGACATTTTCAGTTTCATTTGCTGAAAACTTCACTCAACGAGCGGCTGGATCAGTCTATTTATACGCACGTGATTTCGACGCCGTCCAGTAAAATCCAGACGACCCTCTCCTCTCAATTCCCACACCTCCCTTCATCTTAAATATTGGTTTACATGTAAACTATATGTCAAAATAAAAAGATCTTTTCAGATCTTAAGTCAGATCATGTCTGCTCTGATCGACTCTTTGTCACTGAGGCTTACCAGCCTGGCTGTCAGATTGAGAACCTGCAATACGCTGGCTTAGTTCTGCCTCACACGCTATTTGTTTATATGTAAACTATTATCGCGTCAACTATAATTCTGGGAATTTTTCCACTTTGTTTGAACAGGCTTCACGTACCACCGGGGCGCATTTCAGATCGCTTCGCACAAGACCGCTCCCTCAACAAAACTGATCCCATTACAGATCAGGGCGTTCCTGCATGACAGTCAAAACCTCTCCCCCCGACAGATCCACAATCCAGGCATCGGGCACCCGCGTCTCGATGGCCGTGCGTGCCAGGGTGAACCAGCGTTCGGCCTGGTTGAGAATCTGGCTGTCAGCGGAAGCCACGATCTGGTCGGCTCGACTCAGCACGGGATCGGGCACCAGTTCGATCTCCCAGTTCCAGCCGCGCTCCTCGCTGATCTCTCTCAGCATCGTCTTCAAACGTCCGCTGTTGGAGACCGGCTGATCCAGCAGCCAGCGACAGGTGGAAACGTTCCACTCCGCCATCAGCTCGCCCAGAATCTGAATCGCGGGGATCGTTTCTACGTAACCGTCTCACGAAATACACGGTCAGTCAATGGGCATCGCGAGATGCTTTTCT
>NZ_CAXAVM010000168.1:0-15392 GCF_963972345.1 uncultured Gimesia sp.
GAAAGGTCGGATTGTGTGATGCGAGTTCTTTAAGCGAGCACTTCGCGGTAGAGGGCAGCGTAGCCTGCTGTCATTTTAGCAACACTGAAGTCCTGCTGCATCTTTTTTTGGGCGGTTGTGCCGAGATTGGAAGCGAGTTGAGGGTCTGCGAGGATGCGTTCAGCATATTGTGCATATCCGGTGCAGTCTCCCACCGACGTTAAAAACCCGTTTTCTCCATGGCTGATCAGTTCACGATTGGGGGGAATATCACTGGCGATGACCGGAATTCCATACGACATGGCTTCCATCACGCTGTTGGACTGCCCTTCGAAATCACTGGCCAGCAGGAACAGGTCGAACAGGGGAAACAGCTGTTTGACATCCGGGCGATGTCCCAGAAACCGCACATTCGGCGTGACCGTGTATTTATGGGCCAGCTGCTCCAGCCTGGCTCGTTCGGGACCCTCGCCGATGAGAAGCAGGATGATTTTTTCGTTCATCTGTCGGAGCAGCTGCAGTGTCCAGAGCAGGTCTTCAATTCGCTTCTGCCGCGCGAGTCGCCCGACGAAGGCCATCAGGCGTGCATCAGCGGGGATATGATGTTGCTGAAAGAGTTCTTTGCGGGTGGTTTCGGTGTCGCCAGTTTCGGGGATGGGAATTCCGTTGCGGACCACACGCAGCATCGATGCGGGAACGCCCTGCTCCTGATAAAAGTCGACGACACTTTGTGAATTGCCCACCAGCAGTGATGTTTGTGGCAGCAGTCTGCGGTCCACGTTGTGCTGCCATTTGCTCTTCCAGGTGTCAACACACCGCTCGGAGACAATGACTTTGGGGGCTTTCTGAGTTTTAGAGAGTCGTTTGACGGCCATTCTGCCATAGGAGTTGGCAGCGAATAACCAGGTATGCAGGATATCGGGCTGCTGCTGTTGAATCGTTTTTTTCAGCGCGTGGTACGCGAGGGGATCAAACTTGAAGCGTTTTTTTAAGATCGTGACCGGGATATTGTGATCGCGGAGCAATGTTTCATAAGGACCGCCGCGGGTGAGTGCGATGACCTGGACTTCGAATTCTTCCCTGGGCAGAGACGTGGCGAGCAGAGACAACTGTTTTTCTGCGCCGGACTGATCCAGGGTCGGAATGAGGAGGCTGACTTTTATCACGGTGGACTGATTCGCAATCATTGCTGGAATTGTTGATGAGTTCACTCTTTGATCGGAACGTATCGTATTTTATACTGTCTGTCTGGATCAATGTCTGATCTTAGCGATTTATTATTTCTAATCATAGATTGAGAGCCCATGATCGTACAGTTTGGATCTGCCCTGATTGAGCTGGTTCGGGGGGATATTACCACCCAGGAGGTGGATGCGATTGTGAATGCTGCCAATTCCGTCCTGGCAGGCGGAGGGGGCGTGGACGGTGCGATTCACGATGCCGCGGGACCTGAAATCATGGAAGAACTGGAACGACGCTACCCGGACGGCTGTCCCACCGGGAGCGCAGTCGCGACGTCAGCCGGTCGACTGTCGGCCCGGTATATCTTTCATGCGGTAGGCCCAGTCTGGCAGGGAGGCGGAAAAAAAGAGAAACAACTGCTGCAGTCCGCCTACGAGAGCTGTCTGGATCTGGCGGAGCAAAATGACTGCCAGTCACTGGCTTTCCCGTCGATCAGCACTGGCATTTATCGCTACCCGGTTGACCTGGCCGGCGAAATCGCGTTGCGAACGGTGGCAACCAGGCTGGAGGCGACAAAGCAGATCAGACTGGCCCGGTTCGTATTATTTGACCAGGGGACGTTCGGCTGTTATTCACGTATTCTGGAAACCATGCTGGTATGAATACATGACGGCACCTGACTGTGAAGAATTCATCGTCTCGGATGGCTATCGTCTGCGGGGACGCGTCTGGCATCCGGAAGATCAGCGAGCCCGGGTGACGCTGGTGATCCTGCATGGGATTCAGAGTCATTCCGGCTGGTACGAAGCCTCGTGCCGACAACTTTGTGAGCAAGGGGCGCGGATCTACTTTTTTGATCGCAGAGGCTCGGGGCTCAATGCGCAGCAGCGGGGTCACGCAGCACACTGGCGGCGGCTGGTTCAGGATGTCGTGCAGTTGTTGTCACAGATTCGGTTTCGCCAGAAACAGCAGAAACAGACAGCACCCGTGGTTCTGCAGGGGATGAGCTGGGGAGCAAAACTGGCGGCTGTTGTGGCTGCAGAGCGACCTGAATTGATCGATGGACTGGCGTTGCTTTATCCAGGGATCAAAGCAAAAGTGAAAGCGACTGCCGTGCAGCAGATGCAGCTGTCACTGGCAGAGCGACTGGGAATCAGGGACAAACGGGTGCCGATTCCCCTGAGTGATCCGGCTCTGTTTACCGCTGATCCGCACTGGCAGAAGTGGATCCAGGAAGATCCGCTGGCGCTGCATGAGGTGAGCGTGGCATTTCTGCTGGCCAACCGGGAACTGGATCGCCGGGTGGATGGAGCAGCGACGCGCATCGAATGTCCGGTGTTCTGTCAGCTGGCGGAACAGGATCAGATTATCGATAATCTGGCGACAGAAGCTTACTTTTCACGCATCCGGTCGGATCAGAAAACGTTGATTACTTATCCTGAGGCGCGGCATACGCTGGAATTTGAGCCGAATCGCGAACAGCTGACAGCCGATTACATCAACTGGCTGAACGATTTTGTTTCTTCTGCAAAGATCTGCTAAATCCCCCGGAATCAGGGCAGACTTTTGGACTCAAGTACTTAGAATAACAGTATGTCACCGACGGGCATGCTCCGCCTTTTAACCTGATGGATGGATTTATGAAACGACAGACAGCAATCGCGTCAACAATATTCGCATTCGTACTGCTTTGCAGCCAGGCATTCACCGCCGCCGATCCGGCAAAGGAAAAAGCGGAAGGGTCTGCGGACGCGAAATCAAAAGCTGCGAAAGGACCGGTGGCGCTGAATAAAGAGAATACGGTCCTGCTGGATCTGGCTCAGAAAAAACTGTTATTGAAAACGCATGTCTGCCTGCAGGAAGGCGTGCTGGAAATGCTGCTGTGTAAAAAACAGACCAAAGAGCATGAATCGATCCTGTCGATTGAATCACCGGCAACTGCCATTCATGCCGGCCTGCTGGCGATTGGTGCCAAAGTGGGGACCCCTGTCAAATTCACCCCGAAGTTTCAACCTCCCCAGGGACAGAAACTGGATATCGTCCTGGTGTGGAAAGACAAGGCAGGAAAAGAACAGCGCGAAGTGGCTCAGAACTGGGTCCGGACGGCGACCAGTCGCTATTTCACCGCGAAGCTGGAGCAGTTACCTGAAGGTGTTACCATCGATAAAAAAAGCGAACTGCGGTTCGATGAGAAATACAAGGAATTGATCTGGTTCGGCCAGATGTCGAAAGAGACCCGGGATGCGTTTCTGGCAAAGAGTAAGGACAAGGCATTTCAGGAAGCGATCAAAAAGTTCTACGATGAAAGTCAGCCCCGGTTGATGAAAGCCGACTGGATCTTTGCCGGCAGTGGTTTCGCCATTGATGAAATGACGGGTGAAAAATACTACTATGCAGAAAGTGGTGATCTGATCTGCGTCGCGAATTTTCCGACGGCGATCATCGATGTGAATATCGCCAGTTCGGCGTCGGGTGAAGGAAACCTGCTGTTCGAAGCCAACAAGGACAAAATTCCCCCGCGCGGTACGCCGGTGACGATTGAAATCACACTGGCCATAGATAAATCCGAAGATAAAGAGAAAGCAGAGTAGCCCGTTACTGAATCAGCGCGAACGCTTTCTTCATGGCGGTTGCGGTTGCGGCGACTGCCTGATCGGCGGGCATTTTTCTTAACGCGGCATTGAATGGTTCGGCGCGAACCGGACCGTCGTATTGGAGTTCATTCAGCGTATTCAAAAACGTTGCCAGGTCAATCACGCCGGTCGCCATGGGGAGTTCCCGTTGCTGATCGATCTGTTGATCGATTTCCAGACCGGCGGGGGCATCATTCAAATCGACGGCGACAATGTCGGCGTTGGTTAATGTCAGCAGGTCGTCCCTGGTTTCGTGTGCGGTGTACCAGTGCCAGCTGTCCAGAATCAGGCCGACTCCCTGGACATCGATGGCTGCGATCAGTTCCCGCGCTTCCGGCAGAGAATGAATAAATGGATACATTTTGCTGGACCAGAGTGTTTTCGGTCCGACGTATTCCAGCCCGAACCGCAGACCGTGATCCGCCAGGATCCGGGAGATTTCTTTGAGGCGGCGGGTGTGCTGCTTGAAGTTGGCGTTATAGGTCAGCTCAGCGTGTGTGGGCATCAGCCAGGTGCCTGTGCGGGTCACCCCTGCCCTTTGTAATGCTGCTGTATTCTGGGGGAGTGTGGCCAATCCCTGTTTGAAGATGTCATCTGTCTTGCGAAAATCGACGGGCATGCCGGCAGCGCTGAAGACCAGGTTTTTGTCCTGCATTTCGGCCTTGAGTTCCGTCAGCTGGCTGTCGGAAAGTTTGCCTAGATACCCGGCATCGGGCACGACGGCCTCGAATCCGTATTGATGTGCATAGTCGATCGCCTGTCGCTGATCTGCCTCCACGCCGATCCGACCACAGGACAGATCCAGTTTCATTGATCTCTTCCCGGTTGATTTTGAGGAAAAAGCGGGAAGCGAACTGATCAGGGGGCCTGTGAACAGAGTAGCAGTCGCTGATTGAAGAAAGGAGCGCCGATTCAATTTCATAGGTTTAGACCTTTTCGCAAAGGAGAGAAGATATCGAAATCAGGTTATATATCTGGTTTCCGCTAAATCATTGTAAATGAATGCCTTAGAAAAATAAAACCTGGTCTGAAAAAAACGGGACGCTTTGCGCTGTGCCATTTGAAGTTCCTGGAAAACAGCCCTGTGTGAAACCGGGTAGTATGCGGCAAGTGTATGGGTTTTATCCTATCTGAACCCCACTTGTCCTGAGTGTGCGCTGATTAAAAATCGGGCATCAGTTTTACTAATACTCATCTGGTAAAAATGTCGAATTTTTAGGCATAGCCACCCCGAAATAACAAAAAAGACGATTTGACAGTGAGGTTGAATCGGAACCTGGAGATGCACGAATCGGGAAATACGCGTAAAGCGTATTGTTCTCCGTTTTTGAAAACAGAGCCGCCCACGGGTCAGGAGAGTTCTGTTTTCAGAGTGATGAGAGCACGACTTTTATGAAAACAGACATCTGTCAGACGCACTCAGGGATTGTCGTGTGCTGGCCACATCATATCACGACGGGCAAGCCCGGTTTACGTCTTTTCACGGATGAGTGGATTTCGTTTTGCGATTTCAATTCAGACAAGACGGTGCCTTGCATTTTCATACCGAAAAGGAATGGTACCGCATGATGCGCATGCTAAGAATCAGATCAGAACATCATTTTTCAAACGTGATGGCGTCGGCCATCATTTCTGCTGCGATTGGAATTTTATATTTCAGTTTTGACCCCGCTCCCGCTGATGCTGATCCGAATGATATGGCGCTGGTTGCTTCCAAGCCGGTCCCCATTCCGGTCATCGCTTATAAGCCCACCAATTCGTCAGACCCGAACCAGATTGAAAAGCCAGGCGAGGATAAAAAGCAGCAGTCTCAACAGAGTAATGGCATGCTCACGGGGCGGATGGCGATTCTGATGAATCAGCTGCTGCTGGAAAAAGGCTGCCGCTACCTGGATACGATTCCCGATTACACGGCGACCTTCTCCAAACAGGAATTCGTCGGTGGTGAACTGTCTGACAACCAGGTCATCAGCCTGAAATGCCGTCACAAACCATTCAGTGTTTATATGAAGTGGGTCGTCGGCGATAAAGGGCAGGAACTGCTCTACGTTGATGGACAGAACGAAGAAAAAATGCTGGTCAAAATGGGCGGCTTAAAGGGCCGACTGGTTCCCACGCTCAAACTGGATCCTTACGGTTCACTGGCGATGCAGGAATCCCGCTATCCCATTACCAAAGCCGGTATCAAGGCTTTGGCGGAAACGATTATCGAATTCCGCAAGAAGGATCTGGATGAGAACCTGAATACGGAATGTGTCATGATTCCCAATCAGAAATATGACGGCAAAGACTGTTACTGCTTCATCGCTCATTTCGCGAATGCCAAAGAATCGGAAACTTATCGTAAATCGGTAATCTACATCGATCAGAAAACCTGCCTGCCGATTTTCGTGCGAGGATTTGGCTGGCCCAGCAAAGATCTGGCAAGTGCCTCTGCTGAGGAACTGGATGAAAAGACCCTGATCGAATCGTATTCATTTACCGATATCAATCTGAAATCGGAACTGGCGACCACGGAATTCGATCACACCAACAGCAACTACCGCTTCCGCCGCTAAGAGCTGACATTGAAATTGATGGAAGGCCTGCATCGCCTGTCTGAAGCTCATCAGAGTTTCAGATGGGCGATTGCTTCTTCCGGGGGCACAATATAGCTCAGGTAGAATGGTCCGAACTCTGCATACTTGGCGGAAGCTTTATCGAACCGCATCGTATACACGATTTCTTTGATGGGCTCCGGAGCGCGACCCCAGAGCGTTACGCCCCACTCCCAGTCATCAAAGCCGGTCGAAGCCGTAATGACCTGCACCACGCGACCGGCGAACTTCATTCCGCTCATCCCATGTTCGGCCATCATGGCGTAGCGATTGCTGAACTGTTCCATGTACCAGTTGGCGCCGGGAACCCGTGACTTATTCATCGGGTAAAAAGTGCAGACCGGAAAATCAGGGAACTCGGGATAGATCCGCTGCTGGTTCATCGCAGGCAGGCGGCCTTCATAGGCTTTGATTTTTGCCTGGAACGCCGGGCTTTCCGGGTCTGTGCCTTCCTGCTTGAGTTTCGCGGCAAATTGATCAAGCGTAGGGACATACTCGGAAACTTCGGTAATGGACACGAATGAATTTGTGGGAACCAGCGCGGGGCCCAGTCCACAACTGCGAATGGCCTGTTTGATACTGTCGATTTTGATCGGGTCCGGGTCCATGACCAGCACCTGCAGATCGGCTTTGTGGCCGGAGACGATTGAGGTCTGCATGCGGATCGGGGCGTCTTCCGCCTCAGCATCCAGAATGGCTGCCAGCTGTCTGCGTCCCTCGGCCCGGGTGGACTGGTCAATCTGGTTCAAAGCTGCCTGGTCAACACGATAATACAAATGCAGGCAATGCCAGCCTTCCGTCATATTAGTAGTCGGATCGGGAAGCGCTGTGGCAGTATGGGGAGGACGGTTCACGTCAAAGTACCTTGTCTATGAGAAAAAGAGCGTCTAAGCGATAATCAGGCAGAAACATCAGCAGTTCATGATCTGTGCCGCCGATGTCTCTTTACCGATTATAACGCCATAGAGGAAATGAGCAAACAGAGCGAAGTCACTCGTTTGAAACTCGTTCCGATTTCTCGACTTCATTTCTTAATCTGCAGCCGACTTTGATCCCAGTCCAGCTTGTTGCTGACCTCAGCAGGATATTTCCAGTCCTCTGGTTTGACTTTGGATACGATAACAGGACTGCGGGTGGCCGCCATGGCGAGCGTCTGAGGCAGATCCAGGTAACGCAGCACATTCAGGAGGGCCGGCCCACTCTGATGGGAGGCGGGCATTCCTTCCAGTTCGAGAGCCGCAATTCCGGTCTCGAACAGGGAAGCATACAGGCACAACACGGCTGCATCACCGCTGGCATTCAATGTCAGTTGCGCGTCAGAAAAATCGGACTGTGATTTCAATGCCTGTATTGCGCGGCGGATATCCCAGACCTGCATGCCTTCCAGCGACTGTCCCAGCAGATAGAAACGGCGGCGGATCTGAACCTGTTTCCGCTCATTCTGATTCCATTCGCTCAAACCAATACCCCGAGGTGCAAAGTAGGCGATGGGTACTCCGCTTTCCAGAATCTGTTTGCGAAATTCCTGGAACCGTTTTTTACTTTCAGCGGACGCCCCATTCCCGGCCTGCATTCCCGGGAAAAAGGAAACAATGTGTTTGAAGTCCCCTTCCCAGTCCGACTGGTTCAGGATAACCAGGTTGATTTTTTCGATTTTCGTGGCATCGCTGTCTGCAGGCAAGACGACGAACAGGTCGAGTGGCACATGTTTCTGACTGTCAAAGGAGATCGTCTGCAGAACCAGGCCGTCTTTCGTGATTGTTTTCACTTCAGGTTTGATGGCGTTCACTTTTTCAGGCCAGGCGCGGAAGCTTTTCTGCAGCAACTGCTGTTTCCAGCGTTCGGTCTGCTGTTCCCACTCCTGTGTATCGGCGGGGATCGGCGCGGAGTCGGCCAGCTTGACGAAGGATTCCTGGATCTTCGCATTCTTTTGATCTTCCGGCAGCGTTTGAAAGACCTTCAGCTCTTCGGGGGTATGAAATGGTTTTGCCGCCATTTCGATCAGGCTGTCATCCCCTTTAAGGAAATGATTGAACCAGCGGAATGCGTGAACCCGCAGTTCCTGGGTATCTTTATGCGGACCCTCCGTAATCTGCAGACCCAGGTTTTGAGGCACGCCATACAGTTCATAAATCTGCATGGTATCACGATAGACGTCGACGACGCCGTCGAGCGGGAAAATTCCGTCTTTATCGGTATTCGAAATCAATAACGGTCGCGGTGCGACGAGCGCAGCAACCTGGGCATAGTCCCATTGATAGGTGTTAACCATAAACATGCAGTCGCAGTGCCCTTCAATCACGCCGTCGATCACATGATTTTTCATGCTTGTAATCCCGGCGACCGGGACGGCGGCTTTGATGCGTTCATCCAGCGCCGCGATCCACCAGCTGTAGGCGCCTCCGCCGGAACGACCGGTGACACCCAGCTTGTCTCCATCCACTTCGGGACGAGACTGCAGATAATCGAGCGCACGAATGCAGTTCCAGGCTTCAACGCCGGCAGGGGTGTAACCGCGCGAAAGCCATTCCCACATCCCTTCCCGGTGAGTGCCGTGATGCAGGCCCGCGATTTCGCCCAGCTGCAGCGTATCGATTGTCAGGCAGACGTAACCATTGCGGGCAAACCATTCGCCATGATGCTGGTAATGCACCTTGTTACCATAAATGATGCCATTCTTTTTGACACCGCCGTGACCGCAGACATACAGGATAGCCGGTACTTTTCCTTCCTGTTTCAGGGGACGATACAGGTTTCCGGTGACATACAGACCGGGACGGGATTGAAAGGTGATCTTTTCGACGATGAAGCCTTCACTCTCGATCGTACCTGTGATTTCCGGTTTCAGGTCGGTTCTGGCGGGCAATGGCGAGAGACCGAGCATTTCAAACAGCTGTTTGCGGTAAGTGACACGCTTCTTCTTCCACGTCTCGAGGTCCTTGATCTTTTTGAGGCTGCTGTCTGCCACCTGCATTGTCTGATGGTAGAAATAATCGCTCAGGTTCTGGTCGGCTTCGCTGGGGCCAATGACTTTACGGGGATCGGCTGCCTGAGAGGCAGTGGTCGCGAGCAGCAGTGTGAATACGGTCAGCCAGAGAAACGGGCGGAGGTGTGATTTCAGAGCCATGATCTATCCTGTTGTCAGCAGAGGCGGGAAACGGGCGAGTACGCAATTGGTTAACAAGAGTTATTATTGTATCAATCCCCGTGCAGCCTGTCAGCAGAGTGGCGAAAAAACGAAGGCAAGGCAGCAGGAATTCAGACCAGAAGCCGGTGAGTGCCGTAGAGTGATTTAGAGAAAGATTTCCTTCTCATGAATGCAACTGTCAGTGCAGGCATTCAATCAAAAACAACACATCCAACCCTATAGAAGTAGGGTGCGGACCCATGTGTCCGCCCGCCTTGCGAATCTCGAGTCAGTCTCACACTGCTACGGAATCAGTTAACGCATTCATGCATGATATTTCTTCCACAAAAAACACGAAACCACATCACATACAGAAAAGGGTAGCCCCGAATGTAATTCGGTGTTGTCGCAGACAACGGGAAACTGACAGAGTACACGTTCGAATTAAGAGAATCATATCGAGCCCCGTTGCTACTTTCAGATGCATCGGGAGTATTTCTCTGGTATAGTGCCAGCACCGTCGGACAAGCCGAGCGGTGGCACACGGACGTCTGATCCGGTGGGGTAGATTGCAATCTCAGTAGGGTTCCCGTGTGCCACGGTCCGGCTTGTCCGGCCGTGCAAAACAATTCACGGTCACCAAGTCGGCAGTCTTCATTGAAAACTGCGCTTGATTCTTAAGGCGTTCGCTATGTGGATGTATCCCCGGTGCTGAGTTGATTGCTAGAGCTGACAGGGAAAACGTTCAAAATAAGAGAATCATATCGAGCCCCGTTGCTACTTGCGGATGCATCGGGAGTATTCGCAAGTACCATCGCTCACGCCTGCTTCCCCGAATCGCTGGGAGAGGCGGTCGGACCTTTGCCCTGGTAACCATCGGGATGTTTCTGAAACCAGTTCCACGCCGATTCAATAATGTCAGTCAGCGAAGTATGGCGGGGTGTCCAGCCCAACTCACGGCTGATTTTTTCATGCGAGGCGGTCAGAACCGGGGGATCGCCGGGACGTCGGGCCTGGTAGTCGACGGGAATTTTGCAACCGGTCACCTGCTCTGCCGTCTTCACGACGTCGAGTACGGAAAACCCGCTGCCGAGACCGACGTTGTAGAACCGGTTCGCCTGGGGCGTGAGCGCGTTCAACGCCAGCAGATGCGCCCGGCAGATGTCTTCCACGTGAATATAGTCGCGGATGCAGGTCCCGTCTGCGGTGGGATAGTCATTGCCCAGGATGGTCACCTGCGACTGTTTGCCGAGAACCGTTTTCAGGCAGTTGGGAATCAGGTGGGTTTCGGGAGTGTGGTCTTCGCCCAGTGATCCGTTCATGGCACAACCGGCAACGTTGAAGTACCGCAGCCCGATAAACCCGAAGTTGGGATAACTGCGAGCACAGTCGGTCAGGATCTGCTCGATAAAGAGTTTGGACCAGCCATAAGGATTGATCGGTTTTTGTGCGCTCTCCTCCGTGACTGGCAGAGTATCTGGAATCCCATACGTGGCGCAGGTGGAACTGAACACAATCTGGCTGACGCGCGACTGACGCATCGCCTGCAGCAGTGAAAGTGTGCCCGCCGTGTTATTCGCATAGTAAGGCAGCGGGTTTTCGACCGATTCGCCGATGTAGGCGAGCGCCGCGAAGTGGATCACTTTTTCGATTCTTTGCGATTTCATGACGTCGATCAACTCATCCGTCTCGCCCAGATCAAGCTGAAAAAACGAAGCCTGGGAAGGAACCGCCGCACGGTGGCCGCGGGACAGGTTGTCGATGACACATACTTTCTGCCCGGCGGCAAGCAGTTGCTGAACACAATGTGAGCCGATATAGCCCGCTCCGCCGGTTACAAGGATCGTCATGAGGTCTTCTTAAAGTGAAAGTGTGTCGAGGGTGAATGAATGATGATTTACGTTGAAATCCAAAAACGCTACGATATCAGTAGCCATCGGTCTCCGAATCGATCATGCTGAGTGATTCCTGCCATACATTAGCTGTTTTTCAGTCATCGGTAAATCAGATGTCGCAAAATAATCCCCATTCCGACTCGCAAAACTCCGAAACCATTCCGCTGCAGAAAACGCCGGGCGTCGAAGTCTCTCCCGAGGTCGAGCCGGCCAGAGCGGTGACGGAGAAGGATCTGAGTGTCAAAGCAAAGAAAAAACCCGCAGCGAACCAGCGGCTGGTTTCCGTGGACGCTTATCGCGGCTTTGTGATGCTGGCGATGGCCTCGGGCGGGCTGGCGATTGCCAGTGTGGTGCAGAATTCCCCCGAAGTACTTGACCAGTACAACGGCACACAGTGGGAAAGCTCGTGGAAAACGCTCTGGCAGACACTCTCGTATCAGTTAAGTCATGTGGAATGGACGGGGGCCGGCTTCTGGGACCTGATTCAACCTTCGTTCATGTTCCTGGTCGGCGTGTCGATGCCCTTCTCCGTTCGCAAACGCAGGCAAAAGGGGGATTCCACGTTCCGGATCTGGATGCACGCGATTTTTCGAGCCGTGCTGCTGGTGGCGCTGGGGGTCTTTCTCTCGTCACAATCAGGCCCGCAGACGAATTTCACGTTTGCGAATGTCTTATGTCAGATCGGCCTGGGTTACCTGGTGGTCTTCTTTTATGTGAACCGCTCGTTTGTGACGCAGATGATTGGCGTGGTGACGATTCTGGGAGGCTACTGGTTCTTTTTCTATCAGTATATGCCCCCCGAGGACGAACTGGCGGCCGTCAAAACGTATCTCAAGGAAGTGCAGCATAAAGATGAAGCGGAATGGTCGCAGTTTTCCGGGATCGGCAGTGCCTGGAACAAGCATACCAACGCAGCGGCTGCCGTTGATCGCCAGCTGCTGAACAGGTTTCCGCGGTATGATAACCCGAAAGACGACCCCGACCTGGGAGACACGTTCTGGGTGAATAACGGCGGCTACCAGACATTGAATTTCATCCCGTCGATTGCCACCATGCTGTTCGGCCTGATGGCGGGGCAACTGCTGATTTCGAATCGACTGGAGAAAATGAAGATCCAATGGCTGCTGAAGGCGGGGCTGATCTGCTTTGTTGTCTCGATGCTGCTGGATACGTCGATCTGGCCGGTGAATATCAATAACTGGGAATGGCACCTGGTGCCGATCGTGAAACGCATCTGGTCTCCCGGCTGGGCCATCTTCAGTGCGGCCTGGGCCTTCTGGTTCCTGGCGGTTTTCTACTGGATCATCGACGTCAAAGGTTACAAAAAATGGGCTTTCCCGTTTGTGGTGGTGGGCATGAACTCGATTGCCATGTACTGTATGGCCCAGCTGCTGCGACCTTGGATCACAAAGTCGCTCAAGATTCATCTGACCACACTGGACCAGGCGACCGGCTGGTCGGTGGGCGGTTCCCTGTTCAGCGCCGACTGTCCGTATGCTCCCATCGCGGTTTCGGCGACCGTGCTGTTCGTATTGTGGCTGATCTGTCTCTGGATGTATCTGCAGCGGATCTTTATCAAGATTTGAACGGTTTTGCCTGAAAACAGGCTGGCTTTGCTTGCACGGGCTGCGGAATGCCTATAGAACTCGTTGATCTTTAATACAGATTCATTTTACGACAGAAACAGACGATCATGAGCGATAACGAAGCCTCCCGCGAACTGCTGGAAACATTTGAAAACCCCCACCCCAACCGCGATTACGTGATGGAAACCGTGTGCCCCGAATTTACCTCGGTCTGCCCCAAAACCGGCCAGCCCGATTTCGGAACGCTGATCATCACCTACATTCCGGACAAGGTCTGCTTCGAACTCAAGTCGTTGAAAATGTATCTGCAGAGCTACCGCAACGTCGGCGCGTTTTATGAAGATGTGACCAATCGCATTCTGGATGACCTGGTCGCCGCGACCGATCCCCGCTGGATGGAACTGCGGGCCGAGTTCACACCCCGCGGCGGCATCAGCAGCACGGTCACCGTTTCGCATCACAAAGAACCGTCGGACGACTGATTCAGCGTTTCAGTTGTGACAACACGGGATGATTGCTGCGCAGATGGAACTCCAGTTCCTTGCGGGCGGTCGTCCAGTCTTCCTCGAGTAACGCGGCGAGTATCCGCTGATGCTGCTGTATTTCCTGTATCGCGGCGGCACGATCGTTCGATTCCCAGAGGAACAGCAGATCGAAGTAGCGGCCGTGCCGATCGAAGAAGCTGATGATGTAATAGTTGTCCGACTGTTTGATCAGATATTCGTGCAGACTGTTATCGATCTGCAGCGGCTCGTCATCTGTAGCGGGCACCTGGTTGCCGGCGAGGATTTTCTGCAGGACCTGCCTGTCGAGTCTGCCGCTCGCCAGTTCGAGGGCCTTGAGTTCCAGCACCACGCGGACATCGATAAACGCGTCGAGATCGTGCTGATTGAAGGACCGCAGTTTCCAGCCGCGGCGGGGCACATGTTCGAGCATGCCGTCGCCTGCCAGGCGATTGAAAATATTCCGCAGGCTGGTGCGGCTGATGCCATACTTTTTCGCAGACGCCATCTCCCGCAGAAACAGCGATTCCCCTTTGAGGCTCATCGTGAGCAGGTCGTCGGTGATCCGCTTGAAATGGTCTTCCGGAGGCGCCGGCTGGGGTGACTTCGCCGCAGTGCGGGCATCACCGATCCGATCCCTGTTGACGCAGAGCCGCCGGTTCTTTTCGCGATAGAGGTAGCCTTCTTCGATCAGCTCATTGATGGCATGATAAATGGGAGTGACGCTCACCTTGTAATGATCGGAGAGCGCAGCGAGCGTCAGCGAATCAGACGGCAACTCATCCCGCGACAGCCGCGCAATCAGATCGGCTTTGATATAACTGGTGAGTGTCAAAATCTGCATCATCGCCCCTCGGTCGAATTACTATCGAGGGCGATTATATGTGATATTGGTGACAATGTAAATGGTGGCGTGGTGGATTCAGCGGCAATGCTTTAGGAAAGCATAGGCAACCGCATTACGAATGGAGCAAGACGCATCAACTGAAAACAAACCAGGCACCAAGCTCTAATAATATAGCCGCTTGGTGTTTTTTCTTTTTGCCTGAGTGGTTGTTAATGAGTGTTTGATTGGCGTTTGTATGCGGGCGCTGGTGACGTTTTCGGTGATAGTGAAATGGGTGTCTCTGGCGACAAAAACATGAACTCGCTTATTGTCTATAGTGAATTATCTCATCAGTTTTTTTTGATTGATCATTGTCAGGTTATGTTCCTTGGAGTCTTTAGGAGCTGTAATCAAGAAAACTGAGTTACCGTCGTTAAATTTAACTTCAGTAATCGACCACAAGCTAAAGTCGAAACCTTTAACTGGAGGCTGAATTTTATGTAGCCTCTCGATCCAATCTGGTGAATCAACAATAGCCATGTCGAAATGAGTTCCGGTTAAATCTGCACCACTAAAATCGACATCTCCTAAGAAAGCTCCACGAAAGTGAGCACCTTCTAAATGCGCATTACGAAACCACCCCCCTTTCAAATTTGTTTCTAAGAACAAAGCTTCTTCTAGGTGTGCATCAAAAAACTTCGCATTCTCCAAATCTGCCCGTAAAAAACTTGCGCTTTTAAGAATGCCTTCTATGCCTTTATCTTGTAATCTTGATCTGCTCATATCAAGGTTTCTTAAAAAACTATGTGCCATATTTATTCCATACGTGTCCCTCCTTTCGTCATGTTCTAATTTGATGAAATCTAGAAGAGCGTTCTGCCTGGAACGTAAGTTTGTTTTTGTTACACCGCCTGCATGATCATATAGAATTTCTTCCAATCTAATTCGTTCTTCTTTTCTATTCTTTTCTTCAAACTGATCAATTTGAGCTTGGATCTTTGTGTTCTGTATGCGATAGCCCAAGACTGGCGGACTCCTGAAGAATACTTCAGAATCTTCTTAGG
>NZ_CAXAVM010000169.1:0-15381 GCF_963972345.1 uncultured Gimesia sp.
CCCAAGACAAGCGACCTTGTTTGCCTGAATAATAAGAAACACCCGAAATCCCTGCTGATTTCCGCGTATTGAGTGTTATCACGACAAAACAATACGAGAAGCAGAAAGGGATTTCAGGTGAAGACAAGAGCCTATCAAAAACGACAAACCGCGTCTGCCATACGAGCGAAGAAATCTCGAAAACGCCGGATCAAAAATGCGGCCACGTGCCACGCTGAACGTGAACTCAAGGTCAGACAGCGCACCAGACACAAATGCGAGGATCACCAGCGTCCCCTGCTGTCGGCGGCTGGCATTCAGTACGAAGTTTCTCAGCGACAGTCAGCGACGTGTTACGGTGGAATCGGGCTGGCGACTGCTGTGGCGCAACAAAGTGGGTTGGTCGATGCCATCAATCGGCATGTCGAGCGACTGCAGGTCCACTTTCCGTATCACGAATCTGACCACGTCCTGAATATTGCCTACAACGCGCTGACCGACGGCACGTGCCTGGAAGATCTTAAGAAGAAACGCGTCGATACAGCGTATCTGAATGCTCTGGGAGCGAACCGTATTCCGGACGCATCGACGGCCGGCGATTTCTGTCGGCGATTTGAATCGAAAGAACAGATCGACTGTCTGCATCACGCCATTGATGAAGCAAGGCGAAACGTGTGGGCTCAACAGCCCGAGGAATTCTTCGACTGTGCGACCGTGGACATGGATGGCTCTATCGTCAAAACAACGGGCGAATGCAAGTTCGGCATGGATATGTCGTACAAGGGGATCTGGGGCTATCATCCGCTCCTGATTTCGCTGGCGGAAACGCGCGAACCTCTGCGGATTGTGAATCGATCGGGTAACCGGACGAGCGAAGACGGAGCCGCTGTCGAATGCGACGGCATCGCCGATTATCTGCAGAGCTGCGGCTTTCGCAGGATCGTCTTTCGAGGTGATACGGCGTTCAGTCAGACTCAGCACCTCGATCGCTGGAATGATCGCGGCGTGACGTTCTACTTCGGCTACAAAGCGCTGCCAAACCTCGAAGGACTGGCGGAAAACCTGCCGAAAACGCGGTGGAAGAAGCTCAACAGACGCGTGTGTCACGCAGCCAAAACCCAGCTGCGAACAAAGGGCCACCCGGTCAAAGAGAACATCATTGTCGATCGAGAATACAAGAACCTGGTGTTGCAGCGTGAAGAGGTGGCAGAGTTCGATTATCAGCCAACGGCCTGCGGTCAAGTGTATCGCCTGATCGTTGTTCGCAAACACATCGACGAAATGAAAGGGCAGAAACTGCTGCTGGACGATGTGCGTTATCTGTTTTACATCACAAATGATCGCACATCGACGCCAGCGGAAATCGTATTCACATGCAACGCTCGTTGCGAACAGGAGAATTTGATTGAGCAACTGAAGAACGGCCCGCGTTCCTTAACGGCACCGGTGGACAATCTGTATTCGAACTGGGCATACATGCTGATGGCCTCGCTGGGCTGGACGTTGAAAGCATGGATCGCCCTGAGTCTTCCGGAAACGGGTCGCTGGAAAGACCGGCGTCGCCAAGAAAAGTGTGAATTGCTCAGAATGGAGTTCCGTACATTCGTAACAGCCATGATTCGCATCCCGTGTCAGATTGTGCGGACCGGTCGCCGTCTGATCTTCCGGCTGTTGAATGGCAATGATCGTCAGCCTGCGTTCTGGCGACTGGTCGATGTATTGCAGTTGTAAAGACAAACCGAAGCCCTCGCGCACGGCCGTGAGTGCTTGGGTTCAATGCAGGCAGGATGCGGATGTCCTGACCATTTGCCGTGGCTCTTTACCTGAGGAACATTCAAAATATGAAGCAACCAAAATCCACCGCATGTTCCGGCGAATTCATCCCGCCAGCAGCCAACCCCTGCGCCGATGTTTGCTCCCACTCACACTCAAAGGGTCGCTTGTTCTGGGACTAGTGTTGTGTCAGGATTTGATTTTGGGATAAAGTCATTTCAATTTCGCTCGGGCACACTGAACTTTGAATTGCCAGTCCACTCCCCGCTGCTTTTTGTTGGCGTCCTTTGATCAGGATTTAGTTTCATACGAGTAATGGCACCCAGTGTCACCCGGTCGTCGTTAACTACGGCGATCAGAATATGATAAATGACAAATACCAAAAAAATGATTATCAGACTGGTGTGTAGTACTATCAGTGAATAGCTGCAGGGAAGAAAACTGCTGACATTCAAAATCAGCAGGACTACAAGGGTAAGTTCAATTCCCAATGTCTTGAGGCGATGACAGACAGAGACTCTGCTACTGCTCATGAACTTGCTTCCCACCAGTAATGTTAATATAGAACAAAGTAAGTAGGTGAACTTTCCAATTGGATGGCGAACGAACTGTTCACTTCCCTGATTCTGCATTATTGTCCCCGTGATCTGCTGCCTCAGGATGATGCGGCAGGCGCTCCAGATAACCCGAGACCTGGCTGGAGTGACAAACACAATTTTCATAGCAGGTATAAGAAAGTGGGGGTGGATCACAGTACTGGCAATCGACCTGACAGCCGGAATAACTGTGGTAAGTCGAGGCACAACCTGTCATCATGATCGCTCCCAGCGTTGCGATCCGGCACATCCACTTTTGAGCGGTGTCCATCTTAAGCTCCTTCATTAGCAATCGCGTTTTCGTCGATTGCAGTCTAATCCTGCCTGTTATGGTTCTTCAGGCAGTGGTAAATTTTCAAGTGCTTCCGGCGGTGCAGGGATGGGTTGTAATGTCTGTGGGTTAATTCCACCAATGACCCGTTCTAATTCTGCTAGTGATTGTCCTAATGATGCTTCGAGTCTCAGGTAACTCACCTCAAAACGCAGTAATTCCCTCCAGTTGTCAACCAGCTGTAAAAAGTCGACTTCTCCGGTATTGTAGGCCTGGCTGGAGACCTCCAGCGTCTGGCGCGCTTTTGGAAGAATATCTTCACGGAACAGAATCAACAGATCCTGTTGGCTTTTGGCTTGAGCAAACAGGTCTGCGACTTCTTCAAGTGTTTCATCTTTTAATGAATCATAGGATCGAGCCGTCGATACTGCTTTTGCCTCCGCGGATCGAACTGCTGAATCCAGTTTCTTTCTGTAGACCGGCAGATTGATTCCTGCTGTGATCAGAAACGAATCGTTTCCGTTGGCAACGGGACTGACCCCGGTAGATCCCACATCGATCCAGGTGGCTCCCAGCGTGACATCCGGTTTATAGGCGAGGCGTGCCAGATTCAGGGCTTGCCTGTCTTTTTCGAGTGCTGCTAATTGTGCATGTAATTCCGGACGAGAGGCGACCGCCTGCCGCTGCAGCCAGTCCAGGTCGTCAGGCAGAGCCCCCGGGGCAATATGACTGAGTGCCAGTAATTTTGTCTGAGAGGAAATATGCAGCAGACGTGCAAGTTTTGCCTGGCCACTTTGGAGTTTTTGTTTCAGGCGAATCAATTCATTTTCAACATTCGAGATTTCCAGTTCAGCACGCAACAGGTCCTGCTGGCTGACCTTTCCTGTCTTGTAGCGCACGTTCGCCACGTCACGGATCTCGACTAATAACTGTCTATCTGCCTCAGTGACATTGATAGTCTGCTGAATAAAATAAAGTTCGTAATACGCTCGTTTCACTTTGGCAATCGTAGCCAGTTCGGTCGCTGCCAGATGAGCTCTTGCTTCATTGGTGTGTGATTCTGCGAGTTCTCCCTGTGCGCTCAGTTTCCCTCTTGCAGGAAACTTTTGAGAAACATTCAACGCAAACTCCTGGGGGCCTGATGCAGTCTGGACCTGGTCCGGATAAAACGTCATCCCCAGATTCGGGTCCTGCAGGCTCGAAGCGACCGGGACCTGATAAGCATTGGCTTCGACACGTTTTCGGGCAGCCTGAATATCCGGGTTTTGAGCCAATGCGTATTGAATGTATTTTTCAACTGAATGAGGCCCCTCCAGATCAGCGGCGATGGGATTCACTGTCGCTTCTGCTGGAGTATAGGAAGCCTGTTGAACAGCCTGAGAAACTTGAGCGTACCCGGGGTCGTGGATCTGCTGCGCAGATTGACAACCGGACAATAATAGAAACAAGCTTAAAAAATGAGCTGTCTGTCGCAGGGCCATCCTTGGCCTCCCCCCCTTTGATATGATCGAAATCGATACACACTGATTATCATCGGCAAAATTGATTTGATCGAAACAGGGATTACAACTAATTCTTCAGTGAACCGGATTCGCATGTAACGATATTACGGATTAGGTAGTATCTGGTTCTGTTGACTGTGAGAAAGTCTTGACTTCCTCGTAAACAGCTGACGCCTGATGATTAGACGATTTCAGATTTGAAGCCGATTCACACTGTAAGGCCACCAGTGTCAGATCATCATTGGGTGAAGCATTGAAACGCCATTCCGCTATGGCTTCGTTGATCTGCATGATTTCTGCAATGAGTGATCGATTTGTCCTCTGAGTGAACAAATTCGTCAGGCGTTCTATTCCGAATAATGTACCTTCAGTGTTGGCCGTTTCTGTTACTCCATCGCTAAAGAGTAAGATTCGATCTCCTGGCGAGAGTATTGTGTTTTTCTGCTCCCACTCAGCTTTCAGGTC
This sequence comes from uncultured Gimesia sp., assembly GCF_963972345.1. Classification (NCBI taxonomy): domain Bacteria; kingdom Pseudomonadati; phylum Planctomycetota; class Planctomycetia; order Planctomycetales; family Planctomycetaceae; genus Gimesia; species uncultured Gimesia sp. Next base: position 4,587 of record NZ_CAXAVM010000169.1, read on the forward strand.
GATACCAATCAGAAGACCTGTACTTTTCAATAATTCGAGTGTTCCGGAAGTTCTTTTCAATATTGCAGGTAGATGGCCTGCGCTGACCCATGTTAAATTGTGTGATTCCGGCTTCCAGCGTGAGAGAAACATGGATGCAAAATTCCCCGGCAGAATCGAGGCGGTAAATTGACGGTTGACTTCATTCATGATCGTGACTGGATCAAAGGGGGGCTTTTCGGAAGCAGCTAGCAGGAGTGATTTCAACATCGCTGCCCCCATGGCAGCGGGAACACCGTGTCCGCTCACATCGGCAATGCAGATGAGCCATGATCCATCCGACAAAGGCAAAAAGTCGTAGTAATCTCCGGCAACGCTGTCTGCCGGTTCAAAGATATGCGCAGTTTCAAACTGTGATATTTCAACTCCGTGGGGCAACAGGTATTGCTGGATCTTTCTCGCTTTCTCCATCTGGCTGCGGCGGTCACGATCATTTTCCTTTAGTGCCGCGCTCATGGAATTGATGGATGTGGAAAGTAAGTTCATCTCACTGCTGGTGAATCCCGGGGAAACAGCATCTAGGTTACCGGATGTAATGTCTTCGACTGTCTTTAAGAGTTGATTCAATGGTCTGTCCACGATTTTCAGCAACACGAGATTGACAATCCCAGCCGCGATCATTCCTAATGCCCCGAGCACTGCAAGCTGAACCATAACTTTAGATCGGATTGATCGACGTACATTTTTTAAAGTTTCGATGACAAAGACGCTTGCTTCTTTGCCAGGCTGATATCCGATGACCAACTGGTGTTTCTGGAATTCGTCCAGATCAAATGATTCCGGATTGGAAAAATCAAATTCGGACAATATCGCCTTACTATCCGCGGAAGCACCACCCGTCTGTATGTATTTCCCATTCAAGCTGACGATAATCCGGTGTCCGGGAGAAGCTGATTTTCTCATTTCTGAACAGACTTTGTTGATGTAGCTCTGGACGTCGTGATCCTGATGGTCTTGTATGAGATGAGAGACTGCGGACTGAATGGCTATTGCTTCATCGTGCAAACCTGTACGCATTTCTGCTGTCGCATTTTCGATTTCCCGGTGATATTGCAATATCAGGATCCCTGCCAGTGCGATACTAAGTGTCAGATTTACGGAAAACAGTAATTGAAATCTGATCGTACGCGGTTGATTCTTGAATCGGGCGATTCTGGCAAATAATACTGACATAGTTTTCAAACTTTCTTCAGTCGCTGACTCTCCAGCTGATCACGCCATGGAGAAAACACAGTTACGAATGGTTTCGTTACAAGGGATATCAGCCATCGCTTTTCAAACACAGGACTTTCCACTCTCAATGGGACTCTTTCGTACTTCAACTGCCAGATAATATATGGAATGCCTGAGCATCGCATGTTAGCGCATCATGCGATCACCCAGGCATCCCAACTCAGGAGCCGACCAGGAAAATGCTCAAGCGATTTCCCGGTCTGCTGGTTGTACTCTGCTACTTCCGTAAGTTCGCAGAGTACAGTGCATCGACTGTACTCAGATAGGTCTGAGGATCAGCGTCAATCTTTTTGGTGCAGGGAGGACAGCAGACATACACAATCCGCCCATCCACGATGGTCCATTTCGGTTTCTGTGGCAGCTCTTTTTTCATCACCGGACACATGTGTTGTGCTTTCGCAAAATTAGCATGAATCGTCGACCAGTGCTGTGGATTGACCTTGCTGTTTAAACAGCCTTTGCAGCAGAGGTAGACCGACTCTTTGCCGATTTTGACTTTAATCGGCTTCCCATGCGCGCCCAGTTTCTGTCCCGAGACGGGGCAAATCTGCTGCGCTGCGATACGTAACTGATCGCGCTGGCTCCCATCTGTTTGAGGTTGCTGTGCTTCTGCGAACTGCTGCACACCGAACCCGGTGACTACAACCAGCGACAAAGCCAAAATCATTCTGAATGTTTTCATCATATATCTCCTTCTGAAAAAATTATTTTGATCCCGCTCAGGAGGCGGGACCGCTTAAGGCTGGATCGAATGTCGAATTCTGAGATCCAGATTGAGGTAGTTCGTGATCAAAGGCCTGACTCGACAGGCCCACATTCATTTTGAATTCCAGGTAAGCACAATAGACGGCGGGTACAATAAACGTGGTGAAGGGTTCGACCAACATGCCCCCCAGGACGGGGAGTGCCATGGCCCGGGCCACATCGGCTCCCCGTCCGTGGGACATCAGAACCGGCAGCAAAGCGAAGATCGTGGTCAGTGTGGTCATCACACAGGGGCGAATGCGTTTCAGCCCGGCTTCGTAGATTGCTTCACGTAAATCAGCGATGCCGGCGACCGGACGGCGTTTCAGAGTCTGCTGAATATAAGTCGCCATCACCACACCATCGTCCACCGCGATGCCGAACAGGGCGATAAACCCGACCCAGACTGCAGTATTCATATCCACGCCCATCCAGGCGACTGCGATCATCCCGCCGGCAAAAGCAACGGGAATCCCGGAGAAGACAATCGCCGAGATGGCGAAGTCCTGAAAACTGAGATAGATAATCAACAGGTTCACCAGCAGCACCGTGGGGATGATCCACATCAGCCGCTCGTTGGCTTCGATTTGGTTCTGAAAAGACCCCACAGCCTGTAGTTCGAAATTGCCCTTGGGAAAGGTCAGGGTGCCGTCCTCCCGGGCGGTCCGCAGTTCGGACATCACCTGCTCGACGGTTTCCAGGTCACCGGATACGCCGGACGGAGAAAACGCGACGTGCGCCACGAGGCGGGCGTCTTCACTGTTAATGGCGCCCGGTCCCCAGGTGGTGGTGACGTTCGCGAGTCGTTCCAGAGGCACAATGTCGCCGCCGTGAGTGACGACGGAGACTTTGCGCAGATCTTTCAGGTCCTTGCGGACGCTGCGTTCGAAGCGGACCTGAATCGGATAACGTTCCCGTCCTTCCACGGTGGTGGTTACATCGAGCCCCCCGAGCCCGGCTGAGACGATCTGATTCACCATCATCGTCGTCATACCGTAGCGGGCGGCTTCTTCGCGATCGACTTCGAATTCATAGTAGGGTTTGCCCATGACAATATCAGGATTGACGGTTCCCGCGTTGACATACCGGTTTTGTTTCAGACGCTCTGCAACGGCCAGAGCCGCTTTGGACAAGCCTTCCAGATCGTCGCCGTAAACCCGAATCGCCATGGAAGCTTTGATGCCGCTCTGCAACATGACAACGCGTCCCTCGATCGGTTGCAGAGGCGAAGCGGGAGTGACTCCCGGCAGCGTGGCGACTTTGTTGATTTCGTCCCAGATCTGTCTGGCAGTCATGCCTTCCCGCCATTCGGCGCGGGGCTTGAGCATCACATAGGTTTCGACCATCGCTGCGGGGGCCGGATCGAGTGCCGATTCCACGCGGCCGATTTTGCCCAGCACATTTTCGACTTCCGGAATCCCTTTGATCAGGGTGTCCTGTGCCTGCAGGATCTCCATTGCCTGTGAAAAACTGGCAGCCGGGTAGAGGCTGGGCATGTAAAACCAGCTGCCTTCATCCAAGGCAATCCAGTCGTCTGACTTCAGCCCTGTGAAGACGTGCTTGGCGTCCACGTAACCGGGCACCTGATTCAGGTCCGCTCCGAGCAGCGAAACGACCTTTTCCACAGGACGCAATACCGTGGGCAATCCGAACCAGGCCCCCGCTCCCAGAACGATGATCACTGCAGGTAAGGAGAGCATCAGCAGCTTGTATCGTAGCGCCAGCCTCAACCGCCCCGCGTACAGAAATCGGACGAAACGGCTGGTGGGGTTCTCATCCATGGATCGGATCTTCTCGCAGGTCACCCACCAGCCCAGCAGAAAACCGGCTACCGCAGCAAAGACAGTCGCCGCATAGAGGGTCAGCGTCGATCCTTCGGCGATGTAATCTCCCCAGACAAACCAGTAGAGAGCGGCCGTGAGGCAGCCTACCGCCGCGCCGCTTGCCAGTTGTCCCCAGCGGGGAATGCGCGCACTACGGAGAAAGATCCGGCAGAGCATCGGCAGGATGACCACTGCGACGATCAGGCTGGAGATGAGGGCGAACGATTTGGTCCAGGCGAGCGGCGAAAACAGCCGGTGATCGCGGCCTGTCAGAAAGAAGACGGGCAGAAAGCTGATAATGGTGGTACTGACGGCGGTAATCACGGCGGGAATCACTTCGGCGGCCGAATCCCGAATGACAACCAGACGCTGCTTAGGGCTACCTGGTGAGCCGCCAGCTTCCCAGTCAGCCAGGCTGCTATAGATGTTCTCCATAATGATAATTCCCATATCGACCATTGTGCCGATAGCAATCGCGATGCCCGCCAGGGACATGATATTAGCATCGACTCCCAAGGTTTTCATGGCGATGAACGACATCAAAACCGCCATCGGGAGTGTAATAGCAATGATGATGCTGGCGCGGATATGTAACAGGAACAGAACCATGACAGCGATGGTAATGACCGTTTCGTGCAGCAGAGCTTTAGTCAGGGTAGAAACGGTCTCGTCGATCAACTGGCTGCGGTCATAGATGCCATGAATTTTGATGCCGCCCAGTTCGGACTCCAGCGAAACGATTTTGGTCTGGACCCGTTCGATGACTTTACGGGGATTTTCGCCATGACGCATCACCACCACGCCTCCTACTGCTTCCCGTCCGTTCAAATCGAGGGCACCGCGGCGAAATGCGGGGCCTGTTTGGACCTGAGCCACATCGCTGATGCGAATCGGCACTCCTTTACTGGTTGTGACGACCGTGTTATTAATCTGCTCAATCGTTTCCTGCTCCGTTTTGCCCGCGCCAATAAAACCTTTGCCGCGAACGATAAATTCCATCCCGCCGGTCTCGACGGTCTTGGCGCCGACATCAATGTTCGAAGCCTTAACGGAATCAATCACCTGGCTGAGCGGTATGTTGTGGTAGCGGAGTTTGTTGGGATCAACTCCGACCTGGTACTGTTTGACATAGCCGCCAATCGAGGCAACTTCAGCCACGCCATCTACCGATTGTAGGGCGTACTTGATGAAGAAGTCCTGCTTCGAGCGCAGTTCAGCCAGGTCCATGCCGACGGGTGGTTCGAGCACGTAGTAGTAAATCTGTCCCAGCGCAGTGGCGTCGGGGGCGAGTGCAGGAACCACGCCTTCGGGTAGTGATCCCGTGACCGTCGTCAGCTGTTCCACCACGCGCGAGCGAGCCCAGTACAAATCGACGTCGTCGTCAAACGTGACCTGCACGAAACTGAAACCAAACATGCTTTTGCCGCGAACACTCCGGGAGCTCGGCACCGCCTGCAGGGCGATGGAGAGCGGATAGGTGATCTGGTCTTCCACATCTTTGGGAGATCGTCCCGCCCACTCTGCCAGGACGATCACCTGGTTTTCACTTACGTTGGGAATCGCATCAATGGGAACTTTTTGTGCTGAGTACCAGCCAAAACTGATCAAGGCTACCGACAGCAGCACAATCAGGAGTCTCTGACGAATACAGAAATCGAGTATGCTGCGAATCATTGGCGGACCTCCTGTTTCTGTCTGGTGACCGTCCGGGGCGGAGCTGATTGAGGTGGTTCCAGCTGCATCGGTTCGGGGTCTATCTCCAGTGGCATTTCAATCGGTGGCAGGCTGTCATCAGGCTCCATTATTTCCGGAACTCCCAGTGGCGGCAGATCCATGTCGGACACCGCTTCATTCCGACTGTTTGAGGCGTCAGCCGTCCTGATGATCTCCAGGTATTTTTTCGGATGTTCCAGCAGACTTTCACGGCAGCCCTCACAACAGATGAAAACCGTTTTGCCATTCACGTCCACTTTGGGAGGGGCTCCCATCGTTCCTAACGACATCATGGTCACCGGACAGATTCGCTGATGTTCCGCCAGTTTCCGGTCTGTTCCAGAGAGCTTCGCGAGCGCGGCGAGCATGGTTTCCGACATCTCCTCAACCGGCAGCGGTTCGGCCCGGGTCGGATCGATGAGCGAAGGATTTCCCGCCAGCTGCATCTGCGAATCGATTAGGAAGTTGCCCCGGGTTGCGACCTGTTCTCCCTGCTTGACCCCTTTCAGGATGACGATCTGGTCGCCGCACGTCGAGCCGAGAACGACATTGCGAATTTCAAAGCGACCCGGTTCGGTTTCGACATAGAGCACACTGTGTTCTCCCGCCATCAGCACCGCATCGCGGGGCACTGTGAGCACATCGCTTTCTGCTAATAACTGCGAAACATAACCATATTTTGACGTGGGAACCAGCGCCTGACCCGACAGAGGGCACTTGCCGGAAACTTCGGATATGACGTGCGGATGTCGCGGACAAATCCAGCAATCCGCTAGTTCCGGATCATAGATGCCTCCTGACTTTCCTTTGCTTCCCGCGGGAATCGAGATTGTCGCCCGTGCATAATCTCCCACACGTAACCGTCCGTGTGGATTCGGTATCATAATCCGCACACCCACCGTACGAGTCTGGGGATCGACGTGAGGATCGATAAAGGCCACGCGGCCGGTGAAGGTTTCATCGGGCAGCGACTGGACGGTTGCCTCGACTTTCTGTCCATAGCGGATCGTGGCGGCATCTTCAGGAAAAAGCTCAAGCATCAGCCACAATCGCGAAAGATCGGCCAACTGATAGATCACCTGGCCTTCTTTGACATACTGGCCTTCGATGGCCTGTTTTTTTATCACAGTCCCACTGATGGGGGCACATAAATGCATCCGGCTATTGGCAGTGCCCGTCTTTTCGAGTGCTTCGATCTGAGACATCGTCATACCGAGTTCAATTAACTTCTGTTTTGAACTCTGATAGAGATTCTGGCTGGTTCGGGTGACCCGGGAAAGTGTTGCAGAACGGCTGTTTTCAAAGGCTTTTTTAGCCAGCAGCAGTTCCACCTGACTGGAATAAAGCAGCGGAGAATAAACATACGCCAAATGGTCTCCCTGTTTGACTTCCACACCGGTGAAGTCGGCATAGAGCCGTTCGATACGACCGTCCACATAGGCAGACAGGGTTTTGAGGGTGCCTTCGTCATAACTCAATTCCCCCACGGAATGGATCGTCTGAGTCAGAGGAAGTGATTGGACCGTTGCGGTCTGAATATTGGCAATCCGCCGGGCAGCGGGATCAATGCGGACTGCACGGGGATCTGATTTTGAGCTATCGGACGTGGCAGGCACAAGTTCCATGGCACAGACCGGACACCGGCCAGGTTCTGTCTGGGGAGGGGTGCACATCATCGGGCAGATATATTTAATGGCTTTGCTGAGGACGCTCCCATGACTATGGCCGCCCCCGCCTGAGGTAATAAATCCCATCCGCTGGGCGACTCCCAGTCCGGCAATCAACAGCGCCCCACACAAGAGAAACAGTGCGGGCTGCACCAGCAGTCGAATCCACCAGCGGCGCACATTCTGTTTGCGCTGAGAGGCTGCATCATCCGCAGCGCAGATCTCACTTTTATTAGAATCATTCATACCAACCTCAACAGAATTATTTCAGCCAACTGTAATTATTCGGGAAAATACAGTCTGTCCGTTTTACTTTGGCCAGGTTCTGATGAATTGAAAACGCATCAACCCTGGGGCGTGTTAACACAACTGTAAAACTGTGGCAAACAGCGCGCACAAAGACAGCAAAGGCGTGAGATCAGATCAGCCAGCGACAAAGAATCACTTGCTGGCGAAGAAGGGGCTGAAATGAGAATTGAGGCGTGTCAAACGTCGCGTCTGCTTGCGATTGTTTCGTGCAGACGGCAAGCATGACTACCGCTGTCGCTGCCCGTCGAGATGATTCGCGTTCCTGTGAACTGCGATTTTCTTCCGGAGCAACGGGAAGTTCCTTCTCGACCGAACTTCGGCATTGCAGCTGATGGGAGGTTTGAGAACAGCAACTGTGTTCTGCTTCAATCGAGGGTGAGCAGCAGCATGCTTCAGTACCACAATAACTGCCTGCCTGCGCTGACGAAATCATTCCCCCGAGGAGAGTCGCTGCCATCAGCATACAGGAAGTCATAGAGTGAATTGAAAATTGAAACATCGCTACGCCAGTCTAAAAGGAAAGTCTCATTTGTTTTAGGGCCCAGACTTACGACAGTCAAGTCTGAATTCTGTTCACGCTAAGTAAAGTGATTCCCACTTGCTGCTTGCCTGCTGAATCAGGAGAGACTTTATCTCGCTGTGTGTGGTCAGAATTGGAACACGGAACACAAAACGACAGTCATTGAAAATCAGCAGAGATTGCAGTGCGCAAAGATACTGTCCGAGCAGCCTTATAGCGTGAAGCGACAAAGAGATACGCAGCGATCAAGGGATGCCTGAGGTGCCGTAATACAGCCAGGTATTCCCGGTGTTTGTGGCTGAGCGATCACAGTCGACACCACCGTCAACTGCGACAGGCTCACTAATTTTTCAGCAGGATTTTTCTCGACCGGTGAAGGGATGAGAGGGCTGACAGGCTGGCTCTGAGCACTACAATGACAGTCTGCTCCGCAAGAGCACGTGCCCGGTTCTGCTGACTGTGACTCGCTACTGGAAGCGGAATCCTTTGTGATTTCAGCATTATCACCACAATGGCAGACAGGTGCGTCTGTGCAACAGCAGGAAGGAGTTTCTCCAAGTCGCGTCTGTTCCTGATCAGAACAGCAGTTCGTGATAGATTGAGAACAACGAGGGCCACAGTGACAGGAAGCAGCAGAGAAACCTTGCAGTGGAACTGTCAAAGCAGCCAGGCAGATCATAATTCGTGTTGTGATTGTTTTAGACATCCACATGACCGAAAATCCTTTACGCTCTTCTGTCCTCTATCAGCAAAGAGGTTTCTATCTATTTAGATCGGCCCGGGACCGAAATGATCTGGAGACGAAGTCGAGGGAAATCGCAATCTCTTCAGGATGTGTTACAAGTATGTAGACGCTAAAGATTTGGGAACGCTGCGGAAGTATCTTTATAATCAGGAATCAGGTCAAGAGAGGTTATGCGGTCAATTTCTCCGATACTGAACTCATTTTATTTCAAGTACTTCCATCATTAGCAGAAACGCACCGTTGCACACAGTACTGTTTTTCAGGTTCATCCTCTCGGTTGTGCCAGAACTATAACGCTCCGCTGGTTGACTCTGTATTTGTTCTGTTGAAGAGGAATTTCTGCGTCAGGCGATAATAGATCCGTGGGGCTGGGGAGGGATGTGTCGACGACCCGGTTCCATGTCATTTCTGGCTCTGCATGGATCGAGAACAGTTGAGGAATCGTTGCGCCATTGATCATAACATAAAGATCGCGCGTTGCCGGAGAGGGATCGTGCAGGTGGTATGCCAGAGTTTGCGATTCTGCTGACATATCGACCTCTGGATGTCCTGCTCCGTACCATTGGACTTTCTCCCGCCAGAAAGTTGAACTTCCCAGCAAGGCATGTGATTTGCGCAAAGAGATCATTTTTTTGAAGAAGCGAAAGACTTCCTCGTTGTGCTTGAGCCGCTGCCAGTCGAGCCAGCTGGTTTCGTTATCCTGATTGAAAGGATTATTATTCCCTCCCTGGGACTGCATAAACTCGTCTCCCATATCGTTCATGCATCGGCGTCGAGTTGTGATGGGTGTGATCGTTGCCCAGTGAGCGGCAAAGGCAAACTGTGCTGCTGTGGTATGCAGTTTGCACAGGTTAATACCCGATGCTGCCGCATAGGGCGGTAGTGATTTTGAACGTTTCGCGTAGAAGGGAAACAAGATGAAGACTTACCAGAACAGAAATCGAAACTTCGAGGCGATTGTCGGTGCTGGAGTGATTCTGGCTATGGCGCTCGCCATCTCACTTCAGTCACTGACATTCGCTCAGGAGTCGGCAAAGGCAAAGAGCGACAAAGAGATGGGGTCCGAGTCAATGTGTCCGATGATGGCTGGTCTGAAAGCGATCATGCTGAGCGCTGGCAGCCCACCTTTGCTTATACCACGAGCAGACGAACTGAAGTTGACGAAACAGCAGAAGCAGGAATTGAAATCGATCGCCGAGGAAGCACAACGAAAGGCGACGAAGGTACTGACTGAGGAGCAGGAGTCAATGCTCGGTGAACCACCTGACAAAGCCATGACGATGATGGAAGTTGTGATGATACAGACCAAAAACATGCGGGATGCCAAATCCGGCGGGATGTGCCCGATGTGTATGGAGAAAATAGAAGGAATGAGGAAGGGCAGGAAAAACGACAGAGAAGACTCAACGCCTAACTAGTGCTGCGTCAGGATTTAATTTTGGGGTAAAGTGATTTCAATTTCGCTCGGGCGTCCTGAACTTTGAATTGCCAGTCCACTCCCCGCTGCTTTTTGTTGGCGTCCTTCGACCAGGCTTTGGTTTCCGCTCGCAACGGTCGTGTGGATTCGAAGCGGCGACCGGTTACACACTGCCGGGTCATTGTACTCAATTCGTTTTCAGCGATGTTCAGCCAACTGCCATGCTTAGGCGTCTGACGAAATTCGATCCGCCGAACCAGCGAGCGTGCCTTCTCAGCGGGGAAGGCCTCGTAAAATGCTCCTTTGATGTGCGTGTTCAAATTGTCGCAGACGACGATGACTTTTCTGGCAGAGCGGTAACGCGTTGTCAGTAATCGCTCCATTTCAATGGCCCAGTCAACTTTAGTGCGCTGATCGCGAACACGGACTTCCCGCCAGCCTGACAAAGGTTCCGTGAACATGAAAATGCTGGCGGTCCCGCACCGCTCATATTCATAGTCGACTCGACGGGCATGTTTTCTGGTGGCCGGTATCGACTTGCGAATTTCCCTGTGAAGCTGAACGGGTTGCTCATCCATGCACAAC
>NZ_CAXAVM010000170.1:0-15331 GCF_963972345.1 uncultured Gimesia sp.
AGTCAGTTCTCCTTTAGGGGGTGTCACCCTATTATGCCCGCACATTCCTTACCTGGGAATGTCAACTTTGATCCGGAGATCGCGGAGCTGGTGTGGGTCGACTTCTGAGGGAGCACCACTCAGCAGGTCGGCTGCTTTCTGAGTTTTGGGGAAGGCGATGACGTCACGGATATTATCGTTTCCGCAAATCAGCATCACCAGACGATCCAGTCCCAGGGCAGCACCGGCGTGTGGGGGAGCTCCGTAACGCAGGGCCTGCAGCAGGAAGCCGAACCGCTCTTCCGCTTCTTCTGCCGAGATCCCCAGTAAATCAAAGATGGTCTGCTGCACTTTCTGATCGTGCACACGCACGCTGCCGCTGGCTAATTCATAACCATTCATCACCAGGTCATACGATTGTGCCCGCACTTTGGCCGGGTCACTTTCGAAGTACTGCACGTCTTCTTCAACGGGCTGACAGAAGGGATGGTGTTCGGCGTCCCAGCGTTTTTCTTCTTCGTTGTAGGAGAGCAGCGGAAAATTGACGACCCAGCAGCATTTGAAATCATCGGGCCCATACAGTTCCAGCTCTTTACCCAGGCGGTTTCTCAGGGCTGCCAGGGCCGCTGAGGTTACTGCGCACTGATCGGCTACGAAGAACAGCAGATCGCCGACTTGGGCCTGCATGGCATCCATGATCTTCTGCTTGTCTTCATCGGAGAAGAACTTTGCGATGGGAGAATGCAGCCCTTCCTCGGTGACTTTGAAGAAGGCCAGCCCTTTGGCACCATATTCACCAACGAATTCAGTCAGGCCGTCAATGTCTTTGCGGCTGTAGCGGTCGGCGGCAGCTTTGGCGTTTAAACCTCTGACGCGGCCACCGGTTTCCATGGTCTTTTTGAAAACGGCAAAGTCACAACTGGCTGCGATCTCACCCACGTCGATCAGTTCCAGCCCAAACCGCAGATCCGGTTTATCCGATCCGTATTTTTCCATCACATCATGATAATCATAGCGGGGCAGAGCATCGGTGATTTCGATGTTCCGCAGCTCTTTCAGAAGGAGGGCGATCAGGCCGTCGATTAAAGTCAGAATGTCTTCCTGTTCGACGAACGCCATCTCGAGGTCGATCTGTGTGAATTCCGGCTGACGGTCGGCACGCAGGTCTTCATCGCGGAAACAGCGGGCGATCTGCATGTAACGGTCGTAGCCGCCAATCATCAGAATCTGTTTGTAGATCTGGGGCGACTGGGGCAAGGCATAAAAGCTGCCTTCGTGGACGCGGCTGGGGACGAGGTAATCGCGGGCTCCTTCCGGTGTACTGCGTCCCAGGATGGGCGTCTCAATTTCCAGGAACCGGTGTTCGTCGAAATAGTCGCGCGTCAGCTTGGTCAGGCGATGTCGGACTTTTAAGGCTTCCTGCAGACGTTCGCTGCGCAGATCGAGGAAGCGATAGGTCAGCCGCAGTTCTTCATTCGGAAGTTCGCTCGTGCCAGGTTCGAACGGAGGTGTCTTGCTTTTATTGAGTACTTTGAGTTCGTGGGCGCGGATCTCAATTTTTCCGGTCGCCAGTTTTTCGTTTTCCCGGTCATCCCGCAGTACGACTTCGCCGGCGACCTGGATGACGTCTTCCGCTCGCAGGGAACGGGCCAGCTCGTGCATGTCGGCGTCGCGATCGGGGTTGAACACAATCTGGGTCACTCCGTAGCGATCGCGCAGGTCGATGAATGCCAGGCCACCATGGTCGCGACCGCGGATCACCCAGCCCGCCAGTGTGACTGTCTGCCCGACATGATCTGTTCTTAATTCGCCACAGGTATGTGTTCGTAACACCTTAGTATGTCCTTGGTAAGAAAGCTGCAGTACCGAAAAAACGTTCGTGTGGATCCCGCGCGGTCAGGAGTAGATGCGGACTATTTGTATCAATTCAACAGACCGCATCGAGAACCGCTGATGGCTCATCGATCCTGACGTATCCTGCAGGGTATGATCCGCGCTAAGGAGCCGAGGTTCGCCTGAATGCTCCTCAAGGCAAAAACAATGAAGCTGATCTTATTCAAGCAGGCAACGGCCCGCAATGAATAGCAGGCGCTTAGCCAGATACAGACTGTGATCTTTTAACGGAATCTCCGATTATACAGACCGAAGACGTATCTGGCTGGCTGCAGTGTGAACTAACGTGCGCTTTTAGCGGTTGCGACGGAAGCGAAACAGGCCACGCCGTCTCTGCACGGGAGCCGGGCAGCAGTTGCAGTCCGGGTTGGAGACCGCTTGTGTGGCAGGAATCGGTTCGACCGGGGCACTCTGTTCTTCATAGGGAGCCTGAGCGACTTTTTTGGCAGGAGGCGCCGCTGGTTTTTTCGGAGCCGCCGATACTTTCTTCGCTTTGGGTTGTGGCTTTGCTGTCTGTTTTTTAGCAGCTGGTTTAGTGCCGGTTACTTTCAGGAACTGCTGATAGGCGTCAGCGACGTTGCCCTGTTGTGTATTGCCTTCATGAATATACAGGCCGTACGTCAGATTGAACGTTTCCCCGGCTTTGAGGTGCTTGGGGTCAGCCGGCGACTTTTTGTTCGTGTAGGAATGATCGCCAAAGGGGCTGATGGTAAACAGGCCGTAGTTGCGAACGTGGTAACGTGATTTTTTGAAGTTCTGTGGAGAGTCCATCAGAGCCACGCCATACAGTTTGCCGTTGAGCGGACCGTAGTAGTCGATCCATTCGGTAGGTTTGCCCCAGTTGTCTTTGGTGCCTTTAATTCCGGTGTTATTCTCAACACTGCCTTCTTCTTTTTCCCGCATGCCGTTGGGTAGACGAATTCCGAACAGGCCTTCTTTGGTGTCTTCGAAGACAACCGGTTTATCACCGGCTTTGAAAGTGATGTCATAAGTCAGGAGTCGGTTGGCATAGATTGAGATCACGGTGGTTTCGGTAACGATCGGTTTTCCGTCTTCGCCGAGCCACTGATTGGTGACCTGCATCACGGCGGGATTGCCGTCAGCTTTTTTGATTTTCACATCGCTGTTTTTGATCTTGCCCTTTTCTGCCCAGAAGTCAACTTCGTTGACTTCATCGACGGCCACCCAGATCCCTTTGTGGTGGGGGTGATCTTCGGGGTCGACCAGTGAGCGGGTGATGATTGTGCCATCCGCGGCGCGCACGGGAGAGAAAAACGGCTTGGGAAGATCTCCGCCGGTGTGATAGGTGGTGAATGGTTTTCCATCGATCGTCACATTGACTTTCGTACCATTTTTTGTGATTTGGACAGGGGCGTCTTTCGCGTCGGCCACTGAGCTGAAGCCGACAAACAGGCAGAGTATACTTAGCAAGATTTTCACAGCGAAAATTCCTCAAAAGGCATTTGGTCGTAACGGGTTAGTTAATTACTATCAGTTATTGTGTGCTGAATGGCATTGCTGCGCCAAGTCGCACAGACGATTTCAATGATTTTTTCTGGAACTGAACCGAAACTCTGTTTGCGAAATGACCTTTTAATCTGTTATCCTGAGTAGCTTGAGAAAAATAGATCACCCGACTCTTATCTGAAGACACATCTGAAAACAATGAATACGAAACGACGGTTGCGAACCCTGTCTCCCCTGAAATCATATCCCGGGAAATCGTCTGGTTTGCGGAATCAGGGATCACGGGATCGAGAACCGGCATGGGAAATTGCCTTGTCGGGAGATCTGGGTGATAAAGAGACCGACCTGGTCTCGCGGATTGTGGAACTGCCCCGCGGCAGTCGCGGCACGATTTACTTTGATTCGCCCGGCGGTTCCGTCTATGCGGGACTGACGCTTGCCAGCCTGATCCGACTACGCAAGTTGAACGTGGCCGGCGTTGCTTTGGGGGAATGCTCGTCTGCGGCGATTCTGCCCTTTGCGGCCTGCAGGCAGCGTTTCGTAACCACTTATACCACACTGCTGTTTCACCCGATCCGCTGGCAGAGTGAAGATGATGTCCGGTTTGAGGAAGCAGCGGAATGGGCGCGGCATTTCAAAATCATGGAATCCGATTTCGACCGGTTGCAGGCACAGCTTTTCGGTTGTGAACAGAGTCTGCTGGATCAATGGACGCGACCCGGGAAATTCGTCTCCGGACAGGAACTGGTCGATGCCGGCCTGGCGCAACTCATCGATCCTTTCTCATCAGAAGATCAGTGGCAGGTGATTGAGGCAAGATAGAAGGATTGTCCGGGATGGTCGATTCGATATTCCCGACTTGATATCGATTTCCTGGAACGGATTGCGGCTTCAATGCGTCCTGAAAAAGGTCAGGCAGTAAACGCGCTGGTACCTGACAGAGAGATTCTGTGTCTTAACTTTCAAAGGGTGTCCCATGAATGATTTCAAACAGAGCGTCTGTGCTTTACTGATCTTGATTCTGACAAACTGCTGTCTCAATTCCCTCTCTGCTGCTGATCCCCCGGTGGAACCAGAGACCGTCAAAAAGATTAAAAAGGTGGAGACCCAGGTACTGACCACGAATCCCCCTCAGCTGTTTGTTGCGGTGAGCGGAGAAGTTCCCAGTGGCGGCTTTACCGATGTGACCCTGACGCGGGTGAGCTATCGCAAACCGCCTGAAGATGGCATTCAGGATTACTATCTGAAAGCAGTGCCGCCCACGCAGCCGGCGATTGCCGTCATCTCGGAAGTCAAAGCCAGAGACCGCTGGGTCGGGATGCCGTTCTGGGTCAAGGGAATCCGCGTGCATGGCGTCGATGACGGAGTGAAGGTAGTGCTCTTCAATGAAGAACAGTCAAAAGCCAGACCGCGCGTGCGACGATTTAAAGGGACATCCAACAGCGGATCGTATGATGAAGCCATTAAAGCAGCGCTCGCGAAACTGAATAAAGCATTAGCCGATGACGGTGTTCGCGATGCGACGGCAACGTGGAAAGTGAGCTCGGTTCAAGGCGAAGTCGGAGGCATCACCGGATTAAATCAACTCAGCGTGATCATTATCGCGAACCGTCAGCCTGCCTGGAAGACACAACCCGCTGCCACTTCGGAATCAAAGCCGAAGCCGGAGAAGTCGGAATAGCAGTCAGAACGCGATCGATTATCGTTTCGGGGCGATCACGCCGGTTTCGGGGCTGGATGCGGTTGCATACAATTTCCTGGGAATGCGGCCGGCGAGGTATGCGTCGCGTCCCGCTTCGATGCCGTGTTTCATCGCCCGCGCCATTCGCACCGGATCCTGGGCACCGGCGATGCCTGTATTGAGCAGCACGCCATCGCAGCCGAGTTCCATTGCGATGGTCACATCACTGGCAGTCCCGACGCCGGCGTCGACGATCACCGGGTAATCCGGGTCATTTTCTTTGAGATATTCCAGGCAGATGCGGATGTTGTTCGGATTCAGAATTCCCTGTCCGCTGCCGATCGGGCTGCCTGCAGGCATCACAGAAGTGGCGCCGGCTTCTTTCAGCCGTTTCGCGGTAATCGGATCATCGGTTGAGTAACAGAGAACCGAGAAGCCTTCATCGACCAATTGCTTTGTGGCTTCGAGTGTCGCGACCGGATCGGGGAGCAGTGTTTTGGTATCGCCGAGCACTTCGATCTTGACCCAGTCGGCGCCCGGGTTTTCCAGGCCGCGCAGAATTTCGCGACCCATGCGGGCGACGCGGACGGCATCTTCGGCAGAGAAACAGCCGGCAGTGTTGGGAAGAATCGTGTATTTATCCAGATCGATGAAATCGAGAATATTACGCCCATCCGAATCAATCAGGCGTTCACGGCGGACCGCCACGGTAATCACATCGGCGCCACTGACTTCCAGGCTCTCCTGCATCAGTTCGTAAGTTGAGTACTTGCCCGTGCCTACGATCAGACGGGAATTCAGATGATGCGTTCCCAGTATGAGAGATGATTCTGTGCTGCCGATTGTTGCCATAATAATTACCCACCGCCTACCAGTGTTACAATTTCCAGGCGATCGCCCTCCTGCAGCGCGCAGGCAGCATGTTCTTCGCGTGGAATTAAAATTAAATTTCGTTCGACAGCCAGATACTTTGGCTGCAGTGCCAGTTCCACCAGCAGATCGGCGACTGTGAATTCAGCCGGGACCTCGCGGGTTTCACCGTTCACCTGAATTTTCACCGACCAGGCTCCTTGGAAATATACAATTTGCGACCTGCCAACATCAGAGAACACCGATCTGACTGCTGGCACAGGGGATCTGCGAAACTCTTTCGTTTGCAAAAAATGAGTTTAGAAGTGATACTGCCGGTCGTCAAGCAATGGCCGGGAAGCCTGCAGACTATTTCCAGCGGAGTGGTTTGTTTGTATTCTGAACAGAAGCTGCTGCTGACTTCCGGTGACAGTGATTGAAGAATTTCATCGATTCTTTACAAGTCTTTAATATCAATCGATATAACTTGCAGGTTGAGCGACGTGGAAATCAGTGGCTGGTCGCAGCAAAACAGATCGCATTTAGTGAGGATAGAATAGAATGTTGGCTAGACGAATTTCGAGGTTTCTTTCTTATGGGGCAGGACTCCTGATCATGACAGCAACAACTTCACTTTCTGCCGTCGAGATTATCGGGCACCGGGGCGCATCGTATGATGCTCCTGAGAACACGCTCGCTTCCGTCAATCTGGCCTGGGAGCGCAAAGCGGATGCGGTCGAGATCGATATCTACCTGTCCAAAGACGGCAAGATCGTCGCTTATCATGATAAAACCACCAAACGCATCGGCGGACGTGATCGGGAAGTCAAAGAGCAGACCTTCGACGAACTGCAGACTCTGGACGTGGGTGCCTGGAAAAATGCGAAGTACAAAGCAGAACGGATTCCCACGTTGACCCAGATTCTGGAGACCATTCCGGATCAGAAGCGGCTGTTTATTGAAATCAAATGTGGTCCCGAAGTCCTGCCGCAACTGAAACAGGAACTGGCTGCTTCCGGCAAAACAGCCGCCCAGACTGCGATTATCGGCTTTGAATATGAGACAATGCAGCAGGCCAAACAGTTAATGCCCGAGCTGGAAGTCATCTGGGTGTTCAAGGTGAAACAGAACAAAGTGACCCGTAAGTGGCAGCACAAGCCGGATTACTACATTCAGAAAGCCAAAGCAGCGAACCTGGATGGACTGGATCTGGGCTATAATGGTTTCGTGAATAAAGCCTTTGTAGAACAGGCGAAAGCAGCCGACCTGCCCGTGTATGTCTGGACGGTCAACAAGGTGGCAGATGCGAAAAAACTGGCAGCAATGGGAGTGACCGGCATTACCACAGATCGACCCGGACTGCTGCTTTCCGCTTTAAAACAGGAGAAATAGCCTGTTTTCCTGTGTTCAGCGTGGTGTCTCGTATTGATTTACACCCGGGTTTGTTCGAAAATAGACTGTGTCCAGCTTTACTGTAGCGACTCTCGTGCCCTTTGGCCCGAGTCTCATCATGGGAGAGTCGCTCAGGTGAAATGTGATGTGCTCCAGCAGCATGTCACTCTGGTACGACAGAATTATCTATAAGAGGGACCAACCCGATGAGAAACCGTTTGATTTTGCTGACAGGTTCTGCGCTGTGCATGGCGTCTCTCTGTTTCACGTCAGAGGTCACTGCGAAAGACGAACCTCAGCCGCTGCCACAGCCAGCGATTGACTACATCTTTGATCTGGAAAGCGACGACTTCCAGGCTCGGCAAGAAGCAACGCAGAAGCTGCCCGAATATGGTGAGCAGATTATCGAACCCCTTTTGAAAGTGACCCGGGGTGACAGTCTGGAAGCGGCGGTCCGTGCGATTCTGGTGATCGAGCAGGTTTACATTCAGGGGAAGGAAAAATCCATCGGCCGGGCTGAAGATGCGCTGGAACAATTGACGCATGCCAATAATCCCTCGGTGGCTATCCGGGCGGAAGAGGCCATTGATCGCCACGCGGATATTCGCGAAAAACGTGCGGTCCGCGAAATCACAAAAATGGGCGGCAAAGTGATCTTCTGGACCGCGGAAGATATTGCCAAAACTCCGGGTGCCAGTACAAGGGAACCAGGCCAGGTCCGCTACATTGTTCTGGGTGAGAAGTGGTGGTCAGGGAATGAAAAAACAAAAGAAGCGACGGAAGAAGGCGGGAACGCAAAAGAGGGCGGTGATGAAAAAGTCGGCGATAATATCAAGGAAGGGGGAATGGAACGGGGCCTGCGGTTCATAAAGCGGATCAGAAACCTGGAGACGCTCTATATGATCAAAGGCAACACGATCCCGGAACTGGCGATGGATGATTTAGTACGCGCGCTTCCCTCTACCCGCTTCCAGACGCGCGACAGCGACGCGATGCTGGGCATCTCATCATCCCAGGCGGGTGGTGTCGAAGCTGGCGGATGTCGCGTGGGGGATGTCAGCGAGGGACTGGCAGCAGCGAAAGCAGGCATCCAGTCCGGCGACCTGATCGTCCAGTTTGGTGATCAAAAAGTGGAAAACTTTAACAGCCTGGTAGATCTCATCGGCAAAAAAGAAGCCGGTGATAAAGTCGAGGTCCTGCTGATTCGCAATGGCAAACCGAAGTCAGTCAACGTGACACTCAGCAGCTGGCTGGAGAAATAACGCCTCATTCAGTCGTGTAACTGGTTGAGCAGTTTGAGCGCGGTCTGGCGGATTTTGGTTTCCGCATCGATTTCCAGATAACTGCTGCGTGCCGGCCAGGTTTCATAACCTCCCAGGGCATGCTGTGCGGGAGTAGGCAGATAGCCGCTCGAGCCATTCGCCAGTTCCATCGAGAAGGTCGCTTTGAACGGGCTCTGGTCTTTGATCGCCAGTCCGGTTTCCGTAAACACTTCGCAAGGCAAACCCACGATCCCCAGTTCACCAATGCGAATCGCCTGAATCTTGATTTTCTCTGTGGGAGGATACTTACTGAGTTCCACCGCTTCCGTTGCATAAATCTTCGACCACCGATGAGGGGTTTTCTGTTGTGGATGTTCCAGAATATCACGCGCCCATCTCAGCCGTGCTGCATCCGGACGACGAATCCCCAGCTCCAGTTCCTGTTCGATCATGTTTATGTTCCAGTCTGACTGGTGGTCCAGTTGGTCAATGACTTTCAGCGACTGTTCTGCAAACTGCTTACCCGCTTCTTCGATCCATTCAAACGCCGCATACTTCTTTTTGTCCTGTTTCATGACGGCACCCACGTTGCCGCTCGTGCCGTTGGAAAGCATGCCCACAAACGGGGGATGTGAATTTTCCGTCGTCTGTTTTTTCGCGAGATGTCTGGTGTAAGCGCCAAAATAGTCGGCACTGATCTGACCTTTCTGGTAACCCCCGCAATAGTGAATGCTCATGTTGCCCAGGATTGCCAGAGGCGTTCCATCTCGGTGTTGAACGGAAAGCAGGGAGCATTGCGGATCGACAGGTGCCGCGGGCTGGATGATTGATTTGCTCTGGCCGGCGACCGACTTGATCTGCTCTCCTGCCACTCCGAACGGGTTTATCGAGACACTGCCTTTCTCCGCCAGAAAGCGACGACAGGCGGCATACTTACCGGCATCGAAGGAGCCCCAGGCAATTTGCGCCGGTGCCAGGTTCTGCTCCGCCTGAATGATGGCGGCGGCCATCTGTTCAACCAGCTGTTCGTAATAGACGTCATCCTGCTCAGTGGCACGACCATACGGTACACGCGGGGCGGCATGCGTGTGCGTGCTGGTCATCAGGATGCGATCGACGGGTAGCCCGGTTTTCTCAAAGACGATTTTTTTCGCCCGATCAAAGTAACTCCGCTCGACCATGCACAGGTCATTCACGCAAATGGCAATCCGTGTGTCCCCGTCAGCGAGTACAAGCGCCCGCGAAAAAATTCGGTCATGCACGCCAGTCACCGGACCATTTTTCGAGATCACACCATCCAGCGAGGTTCCCACCGGGGGGGTGATGTCGATGGCAGCGGCGCCGGCCTGCAATTCGGTGGTTTCCGCTTGTGCTTCGCTGGAAATCACAGTTGGTAGCAGAACACAGGCAGGCAGGATCAGCGTCAGAAAAATGCGGGGCAACATGCAGGACCTCTTCAATGAATTCAAGTCAGTAAAGCGCGTTGCTTCCAGCATAACCGATGTCGAATCCGTTTTTCCAGAACAGAGGTCGGATTTGTTTCCGTGAAGATTAATGCGAGAGCGGTTCAATCCCGTCTCTGTTGTGCGGCGTTGTCACGTTCATTCAGCCACTGTGCCATTTCATTGGAGACCAGGAACGCCATCGCACCGCCGCGGGCGTCGGTTCCCAGGATCGCCATGCGGTCGAGATAGCCCCGCAGGTTTTTCTGTTTGCCGGTTCCCGTACAGACATCGACGAGCGTCCCGTCAAAGGCGACGCGGGTTTTGATGCCATACCAGGCACGCTCAATGATCGGCGTATATATCTTCGCGTCCAGCCAGCCTTCACGCACGCCACGAATCATCGAAAATGTGATCATGCAGGTAGACGTCATTTCGCGGTAACTTTCCGGGTGATCAATCACCTGGTGCCACATACCCGTCGGATCCTGGTGACGACTGAGTGCTTCCAAGTGCTTACGATGCCCCTCAATGAACTGTTCCCGCAACGGGGAATTCAAGGGGAGTTCTGATAAGACCAGTGCCAGTCCCAAAGCAGGAAAGCCGTTACCGCGTCCCCAGGCCGCATCGCTGAGCGGGGAATTCTGATAGATGCCATCCGGGCGCTGATCCATGTCCTGGATGAACCGCCAGTGCCTGAGTGCCATCTCATAATACTTCGTCTCTCCCGTCAGTCGACCGACGGCTGCCAGGATAGGACAGGACATAAACACGGCATCACTCATCTCCACATGATGCGGCATCGATTCCTTCATTTTTCCCTCATCGTCAAATCCGAGGTCAGCCGCCTGTTGTGCCAGCTGAAGATACTGAGGGTTTCCGGTCGCTTTGGCCAGTTCAGAAAACAACAGGTGCCCGGCGATCAGGCTGCCGCCCCCTCCCTTTTTGAGGGGGTCAGGATTTTTCTTGAGATAGGCCTGCGTGATTTTTTCCACCGCTGCCAGACGACTCGGGTCAGCCGTCAGTTCGCCCAGCTTGATCTGACCAATCAGCGACAATGCGGGCAGATATGAGAGTCCTCCCAGGTCATGGCCATACACGTTTGCCAGCTGGGTCGCAACCTGAATGGGAGTTCGTTGCAGGCGTCGCATCAACTCCAGTCGGGCCGGGGAAGGTCCTTGAAAGGAACACTGTTCCATCGCGGTCAGCAGCTCAGGCAGAAAGGCACGCGGAGAACTCGCCTCCAGTTCCACAGCCAGTGCCGGCACACGACCGACGTTTGACGGTGATTTGAAGGCGAGAGCCGATACCAGCTCCCAGCCGAATACCGGTTTGATCTGTGGTTGTAATTTATTTCCCAACGTCTTCGTTGTCGGCAGACTGTCCACGGGCACGACCCATTGAAACGGTTTGCCTTCGCGGACATCAAGTACCAGGTCCGGGGCGTGCATTCCAATCCAGCGCCACAGATATTCGGTCTCTGGTTTCGTCGGGCTGAGATATGCATCTCCCATTGGGGGGTAGCCATGCGTCGGGTTGCCTCCCGTGGCGTTTTTGGGTCCCTGCTGCAGAGCCCAGCCATCCGGGTTCGCGATGGGAACAGCAGACAGAGAATATTTTTCCCGCAGTGGTGCGGCGACGTCAGCCGTGTAAAACCATTCGACGGCATCAATCACCGCGTTCACGGATGCCTTTGATCCATCCAACCCGCCAATTAACAGGATGCGGGTTTTCCCTGTGGCTAAGTTCAAGTCCTCTGGGGAAAACACACAAGGGATCGGTGTTTCTTTACGGGTGACACCGATGGCGGAA
This sequence comes from uncultured Gimesia sp., assembly GCF_963972345.1. Lineage (NCBI taxonomy): Bacteria > Pseudomonadati > Planctomycetota > Planctomycetia > Planctomycetales > Planctomycetaceae > Gimesia > uncultured Gimesia sp. The sequence goes on from NZ_CAXAVM010000170.1 coordinate 11,778, forward strand.
TGAATCAACGCGGGTTGTTTCTGCAGCGACTGCAGACGTTGCTGGACCGCCGACTTGAAATCCACGGTGGCCGCCGGTTTCGCTGCATTGACAGGATCTGCATACAGTGAGACGGAGTGAATAGACAGCAGGGCAACAAAAGTCAGACAGCGCATCAACGGAGGAAATTTCATGGCAGGCAGAATCCAGGCAGGAAAAACAGAAAGAGTGTGACAGAAAACAGAAGATCACAAATATTGTAAAACCGCCACTGACCAAATGCCAGCAGAGAACTCAATTCCCTGCGAACAGGAAACCAACCCCGTCGGGGCGAACCCATGTGTTCGCCCGCGGTCTCGACGTACTTTGCTTTGATGCGCTGCGAATGTTATTACTGGTCCCGTTCCGAGTCTCAAGCCAGTTCGATTTTCACCAGGCGGGCGGACACATGGAACTGCCCACGGGACGATGTGGAGATATCGAATTACGGTTCTACGCGCACATGCAGGTGTGTCACTGCTTTCACGCCATCTTCGCGGCTGCGTTCGACTTTCACCAGGTAGTCACCTGGTTTCTGATAGGTGTGCTTTGTGATTGCGTAGCCATCTTCATCCAGCGGTTTCACGTTGCCGTCCGATTTCACGCTGATCGTCGGGCTGCCATCGCCGAAGTCCCAGACTTCTTTCCCCATCGTATTTCCGAACGAGCGAACTTTAAACGTAATCGGCTCGCCAACTTTGTTATTAAGGGAAGGCCAGTAAGAGGCGTGAATGCGAGGCACATACTCTTCCATGTTTTGGGGATCGAGTACCTGCACTTCTGCGAAATCGTAATCGACATTCCCGGCTTTGTCCGTGACTTTAAGAATCTCGCTATAGGTACCAGGCTTGTCGTAGGTTCGTTTGATTTCCGGTCCAGTGGCTTTCGTGCCATCGCAAAAGGTCCACTCGTAGCTCTGAATACTATCATCGACACTATAAGATTGTGTGCCTTTGAGAACCGTGGATTCGCCCGCTTTGATAAAATGTTTGCGGCGGCTGTTGGCAACCAGTTTGGGTTGATATTGATTGCGGTACGCTTCCCAGATCAACGCATAGCCGGCCTGCGTGCCCCATTTGCCCGATGGTTGTCGGCTTTTGATTTCAAAGTGCAGATGCGACCAGCCACCACTGGCTCCTTTTTTTCCCAGGAGACCGATTTCTTCTCCCTGCTTGATGATGCGTCCCGGTTTGATACGCTCATTGATTTCATGCAGGTGGCTGTAGCGGTAGTACCAGCCACGGGTATCGCGGAGGTAAACGACATCATAGCGTGGGGCGACCGGCGTATCTTTTTTGTGGGCATCCAGCACTTCATCACCCGCTGAAACCACGATCCCATCGGTGGCCGCGATGACGCGTGTCAGCTTCTCGGCACCGCCGATATCGAGGCCGCTGTGATAATAAATCTTCGGCAGGATTTTTGTGCCGCCATCGACGGGTTCATTGTCGTACCAGGTCCGCGTGGCAAACCAGCGCTGCTCGACCGGGTAGATAAACGAACCTAGTTTCATCAGTGGGGAACCTTTGGGCCAGAACCGCAGGCGGGCGTCTTTATCGAGCCCCCAGAAGGAGGGGGTGCCGTTGGAGTTGTAACCGCCGGTAATCGAACAGTCGATCTGTACTTTACCAATCGTTTGCGGCAGATTATACATCCCCGATTCCAACTGGATCGTTTCGCCATCCACTTCCACGGTGACGATGGCGCTGCGCACTGCCTGGCGAATGGGATCGCGGGTTTCCTTGAGATCAAGCAATTTTACCTGAACCTGTTCGCCATTGCTGAGCGTCATCGTGGTCGACTCGCCGACATTCAGATCAACGACACGCACAAGGGGTGTGAATTCCGGATCAGTTTCTGAATCCGCAGCCGGGAGAGGACTCGTTGGTATGGCAAAACAGATGAGAGTGAACAGGAAGAGGCAGGACTTATGACGCGGAGATGAAGTCGGCATGGCAGGGCTCTCTTAATTGAGTCGGGGGGCGTGCATCAGGATGTTTTCTGATTCTGGTCGGCGATCAGGCCGGCGATAAAACCGGCTTTGAAGCCTGCATTGATATTAACCACCGTCACATTCGCAGCACAACTGTTAAGCATGCCCAGCAGCGCCGCCATGCCTCCCAGGCTGGCACCGTAACCGACGCTGGTGGGTACCGCGATGACCGGACAGGAGACCCAGCCTCCGACAACAGAAGGGAGTGCGCCTTCCATCCCGGCGGCAACAATGATGGCGGAAACATTTTGGATACGCGGCAACTGTTCCTGCAGCCGGTGTGGACCTGCTACCCCCACGTCGACAATGAAGTCCGGTTCGTAGCCCATCCAGATCAATGTTTCGATTGCTTCTTCTGCAACAGGACGGTCACTGGTACCCGCAGTCAAGACCGCGATTTTTCCTGAGATCAGTTCTTCATCGAAGGCCGCATCTTTTTCAGGAATGCGAATCGTGCGGGCTGTCTGATTGTAGATTGCCTGGGGAAACTGTTTGAGCACGACTTCTGCCTGCTCTTCTGAGATACGCGTTCCCAGGCAGCGCTGTTTTGCTTCCAGCAGCAGTGTGAAAATTTCAACCAGGGAAGCGGATGTTTTTCCTTCACAGAATACGACTTCGGGATAACCACATCTTGTACTGCGATCGAGGTCGATGCTCGCGGATGCAAGCGCGCCTGTTTTCAGAGGTGCCTGTTCCTGGAACTGTACGACAGCCTGCTCGACGGAGAGTGCTCCCTGGCGGACCTGCTCAAACAGTTGAGAAAGCTGATCATCGGACATCAAAATACCTCGATTCGACTGCGGTAAACAAACAGCAGGATGGTCGAAGTCCGGCCATCCTGCGAAGTAGTGTCAGGCGCTGTTTCTGCAACCCGGTGAATCAGTCTTCACTTTTGCTTAAATTGGCGATCACAGAGAAGTCTTCCAGCGTGGTTGTGTCACCTGTGCTTTCCCGGCCGGCCGCGATATCACGCAGCAGACGTCGCATGATTTTACCACTGCGGGTTTTGGGAAGTGCGGCGGCGAACCGGATTTGATCGGGAGTCGCGACAACACCAATCTGCGTGCGCACATGCTGTTTCAGTTCTTCCTTCAATTCGTCCGGACTTTCATCACTTTTCAAAGAGACAAAGCAGCAGATGCCTTCCCCTTTTAGTTCATGCGGGAAGCCCACGACGGCCGCTTCTGCTACTTTCGGATGGGAAACGAGGGCACTTTCCACTTCCATCGTACTCAGGCGGTGACCGGAGACATTGATCACATCGTCGATGCGGCCCATGATCCAGTAGTAACCATCTTCATCGCGGCGGGCACTGTCGCCTGCCAGATAACAGCCGGGAATCGTACTGAAGTAGACTTCTTTGAAGCGGTCGTGGTCACCATACAGGGTTCGCAGCATATGCGGCCAGGGTTGACGCATGACCAACAGACCGCCCTGGTTATCGCCGAGACTTTCCCCGTCTGCTGAGACAATATCGGGGACAACGCCGGGCAGGGGAGTTGTACAACTGCCGGGTTTGGTTGCGGTCACGCCTGGCAGCGGG
>NZ_CAXAVM010000171.1:0-15209 GCF_963972345.1 uncultured Gimesia sp.
CTGTCTGAGTCTTTTAATGCATACACGTTTGTGGTCGATAAGTCTGCCACAAAAACAGATATTAAGAAAGCTGTGTCTGACTTGTGGAATGTGCGGGTGGTTTCTGTTCGCACACAGAATCGAGGCGGAAAGCCACGGCGTCATAAGTATAAAGTTGGTTATACCAAATCATGGAAAAAGGCCATTGTTGAACTGCACGAAGATGATCGCATTTCATTCTTTTAAGCCATGTTTTGTGTAGGGTGTCAGTCAAAACAATTTGTGATCTGGTTTTGAAGCCAACAAAAATATTGAGGAACTAAATTATGGGAATCCGATTCTACAAGCCAACAACACCAGGTCGGCGTGGTGCATCGGTGAGCGATTTTGCAGCGATTACCGATCGCAAAAAAGCTCCTGAGAAATCCCTGCTGGTGCGGTATAAGAAAAAGGGTGGACGCAATAACCAGGGCGTGATCACTTCACGTCACCGGGGTGGCGGACACAAGCGGATGTATCGTCTGATTGACTTCCGTCGCACCAAAGATGGTGTGCCCGCGAAGGTCAACGGAATTGAATACGATCCGAATCGTTCTGCCCGGATTGCACTGTTGCATTATGTAGATGGTGAAAAGCGATACATTCTGGCTCCGGAAGGCTTGAAAGCCGGTGATACCGTGGTCAGTGGAGAAAAAGTAGAGCCGAACATCGGGAACTGCATGCCTCTGTCTGCCATTCCCCTGGGTTCAACAATTCATAACGTAGAAATGCAGCCTGGTCGTGGTGGTCAGCTCTGTCGCAGTGCCGGTACTTCCGCTGTGCTCAATGCACGCGAAGAAAACTGGGCACAGGTGACTCTGCCATCCGGCGAAGTTCGTCGTATCCCGAATTCCTGTCGAGCCACGATTGGTGAAATTGGAAACTCGGAACACACAAAAGTCGTTCTGGGAAAAGCAGGTCGCAAGCGCTGGCTGGGGCGTCGTCCTCATGTGCGTGGTACCTGTATGAATCCGGTCGCTCACCCGATGGGTGGTGGTGAAGGTCGTAACTCAGGTGGTCGTCACCCCTGTAGCCCGACTGGTAAGCTCGCCAAAGGTGGAAAGACCAGGAAGCGGAAAAAAGCTTCTTCAAAAGCCATTATTCGACGTCGCAAGTCACGTCGTTATGGCCAGTTGAAGCTCTGATTTAGTAAGTTAATTCAAGTTTAAAGTATAACTATCTGTTTTCGATAATTGAGGACAAGTTTTATGGGTCGCTCTCTGAAAAAAGGGCCATATGTTGACGTGAAGCTTCTGAAGAAGATTGAGAAGCTGAACGAATCGGGAAAAAAGACGCCGATCAAGACATGGGCTCGAGCTTCAACAATTGCTCCGGAATTTGTAGGTCATACATTCCTGGTGCATAACGGGCGCGCTCACTTAAACGTGTATGTGTCGGAAGAAATGGTCGGGCACAAGCTGGGTGAATTCTCGCTGACCCGCAACTTCCGCGGCCATACGATGAAGAAGAAATAAGCGTTTGTGTTTGTTGTTGTTGCGGCTGTAACGGCCGATAACCGATAGAATTATGCAATAGTGAAGTGGAGTAATTGTCATGGGGCAAGTTCGAGCAATGCATCGATTTGCACGAATTTCAGCAACAAAGGTTCGTCCTTTTGCAGACCTGGTTCGAGGTATGACTGCTTCAGAAGGTTTGGATTCGTTAAAATACATTCCAAACCGGGGAGCACGTTTTCTTGAGAAGGTCATCAAAAGCGCAATGGCCAATGCTGAAGACAAGGGTGCTCGTAATGTCGAAGGTTTGAAGATCACCGAAGCCCGCGTTGATGGCGGACCGATGTTCAAACGCATTCAGCCCCGGGCCCGAGGGATGGCCTACACGATCCGTCGTCGTATGTCACACATTCATGTTTCTATTGACGCTCCTGAGCTGCCTTAGAACTGAGAAGACTGTTTACTTGACTGTTGTCAGAAGTCACAAAAATCAATCAGAAATACTTAAAGGATAACCTGTATCATGGGGCAAAAAGTTCGACCAACCGGATTTCGAGTCGGCGTGGTAGAAGACTGGAGAAGTCGTTGGTATGCCTCCAAGAAAGATTTTGGGGCACTGCTGATTGAAGATCAGAAAGTCCGAAACTTTATCCATACAAAATACAAATTTGCCGGCATTCCCAAGGTCGAGATCGAACGAACTCGCGACCAGGTTGTCGTGCATTTATTCACAGCCCGCCCGGGGATCATTATTGGTCGTAAAGGGCAGGAAGTGGACCGGTTGAAAGCGGAACTGGAAGATCTGACCGGTCGGCGAATGGAACTGAAGATTATTGAAGTTGACAATGCACTGCAAAGTGCAGCACTGGTTGCGGAAGATATTGCTCAGCAGTTATCAAAGCGTGGTAGCTTCCGTCGAACTATTAAACGTGCCCTGGACCAGGTAATGGAAACGGGCGTTCATGGAATTAAAATCGAGCTTTCCGGTCGATTGGGTGGGGCAGAAATGTCACGGCGTGAAAAAGCAAGCCGTGGCTCTATTCCACTTTCGACTCTGCAACGTCATGTTGACTACGGATTCCGCGAGGCACACACCACCTTCGGAGTTATTGGAGTGAAAGTCTGGATCGACCTTGGTGATTATTCTGATGAGGAGAATCGCGATGGCTCTGATGCCAAAGCGGGTCAAGCACCGCAAAAGCCAAAGAGGACGCATAAAAGGTAATGCGACACGTGGTAACACTGTTGCCTTTGGTGAATGGGGCTTACAATCTCTGGACCCTGGGCACATAACAGCACAAACCATTGAAGCCTGCCGAATTGCAGCGACACAATATGTTCGAGGTGAAGGTAAACTTTACATCCGGATCTTCCCCCAGAAGTCGGTTACATCCCGACCGCTGGAAACCCGTATGGGTAAGGGAAAAGGGGAACCGGATCACTGGGTTGCCGTCATTAAGCCGGGCACTGTGTTGTTCGAACTGGCTGGCGTTTCGCATGAAGCAGCCAAACGCTGTTTCGCGCGTGTTGCACACAAGTTACCGGTGAATGTAAAGCTGATTGAACGTCGGCCTTCCATCTAAGCTGGTTAATTACAGGTTATTATCAATTACATCACTTCGGTCCTGTCCGCCTGGTGCGGGCAGACCGAAAAACATCATTGGGTTTTACTGATGACCAAAGCGAGTGAATTACGCGAGATGAACGACGAGCAATTGTCTTTCGCTCTGCAGGAAACACAGAAAGAGTTGTTTCAGTTGCGGTTCAAGGCTGCAACCGAGCGGCTTGATGCACCTAGTAACATTAAGCGGCTCCGACGTGAGATTGCCCGAATCCAGACAATCCGTCGTGAACGCGAATTAAGTCAGCAGAATAATGCTTAAGCAGGCTCGTTGAGGTAAGAAAATGCGAAAAATAATGACAGGCACTGTAGCCAGTTCGAAAATGGACAAGACTTTACGAGTCGAAATTCAGCGACGATACCGTCATCCACTCTACGGCAAAACCGTGCGTGGCCGGACTGTCTGTCACGTGCATGATGAAAAAAATGAAGCACAGGAAGGGGACACTGTCGAAATCATCGAAAGTCGACCCCGCTCCAAAACAAAGCGTTGGGATCTGATCCGGGTTGTCGAGAAAAAACAGGACTGATTCATCTCAGTCTGACTGCGATTTCGGATTCATTTAATAGTACAAAGACAAAGATCAGGTAGACCTCATCTTTTGGTTGATAAGGAACAGGCAAAGCCATGATTCAGATGCAAACCGATCTGGATGTATGTGATAATTCGGGTGCCAAGGTTGCGCGCTGCATTAAAGTGCTGGGCGGTACCGGGCGTCGAACTGCTGAAGTCGGCGACGTGATTGTCGTCAGCATCCAGAAAACTCTGGCTGGCAGTAACATTAAAAAAGGTCAGGTATTACGTGGCGTGATTGTTCGAACCAGGTACCCCTGTCGTCGCGATGACGGCAGTTACGTGCGGTTCGACCGGAATGCAATGGTTTTGATCGATGGCGAGGGGAATCCTCGGGGAACACGTATTTTTGGCGCTGTGGCTCGAGAGCTTCGCGAACGCAAATATATGAAAATTATTAGCCTGGCAAACGAGGTAGTCTGAGAATGAAGATACGACGTGGCGATTCAGTGATTGTAATCACGGGAGCAGATGCAGGCGATACTCCCCGGAAAGTATTACAGGTAGTTGACGGCGGTAAAAAGCTGACCGTGGAAAATGTAAATCGTGTTTTCAAACACGTGAAACGTGGCCATCCCAAGAGTCCTCAAGGGGGACGCCTGGAAGTGGAAATGCCGATCGATGTTTCGAACGTGAAGTTTTATTGTGAAGCCTGCAGTTCAGCAGCCCGTGTTGGTTATCGCTATGCAGATGACGGCAGCAAGGAACGATTCTGTAAGAAGTGTAGTGCATCGCTGGGAACGATCAGTCCTGCGAAGGCAAAATATCAGAAACAATAATCAGATTTTGTAGTTTTCAGTAAGGAAGATTGTTCCGCGAGTTCGGTCAGTCTGAAGCAAAACAATGGCAATACCAACATTATTAAAACAATATCGTGAAGAGATTGTTCCTGCCCTGAAAGAAAAACTGGGCCGCACCAACGTGCATTCACTGCCACAGATTGAAAAAGTGGTGATCAGCATGGGGATCGGTGCCGCCAATCAGGACCGGAAACGTCTGACCGAAGCCGCAGACCACATGACACTGCTGGCCGGACAGAAATCACAGATTACCCGTGCCCGTCAGTCCGTCGCTGGTTTCAAACTTCGCGAAGGTCAGGAAATCGGCTGCCGGGTGACTCTGCGTGGGAACCGGATGTATGAATTCCTCGAACGTCTGATTTCACTGGCTCTGCCTCGTGTACGCGACTTTCGTGGAATCAATCCCAAAGCCTTCGATGGTAATGGAAACTACAGCCTGGGCCTGAATGAATCGCTGGTCTTCCTGGAAATCGATCCGGATTCCGTGAAAAATACACAGGGGATGAACATTACGATCGTCACCACGGCTTCTAACAACGAAGAAGGTTTTCTGCTGTTAGAAGAACTCGGAATGCCGTTTCGTAAAAAAACCGTTTAGAATCGTCTATACAAGTAATAACAGAACAGTACCACCTGAATGGTAGATTGTCGGAGAATAATAGTGAGGGTAGCCAGCTAATGATGACAGACCCTATTGCAGACATGCTGACACGAATTCGTAATGCACTGCAGATTGAACGGCCTTATGTTGATATTCCTGCTTCCAAAATCAAGGTTGCCATTGCAGGTGCCTTGCAGCGGGAAGGGTACATCTGGGACTTTGAACAAATCGAAAACAGTCCTCAGAACATTCTGCGGGTGAATCTGAAATATGGTCCCAACGGGGAACGTGTAATTCAGAAGATTTACCGTGAAAGTAAACCCGGTCGACGGAACTACCAGGACCTGCGTTCCATGCCGGAAGTGCTGCAGGGACTGGGCGTGAGCATTCTCTCGACCAGCAAGGGTGTATTGAGCAATCGTGAAGCGAAACAACAGGGTGTAGGCGGCGAATTACTCTGCACCATCTGGTAATATAGATGTTTATCCAGGCGGACGAATTCTGTTCAGCCGCCTTTAATTTAACTGGAATTTGAAGTTATGTCTCGAATCGGTAAAAAGCCAGTTCCTGTTCCTGCTGGAGTGGAAGTCAAAGTTGACAGCGCCTCGATTTCCGTCAAGGGAAAACATGGTGATCTGTCCTTTACATTTCATCCCTCAATGAAGGTTGAACTTGATTCGGAAACGAATGAAATCAATGTGACCCGTCCTGATGACGCCCGTCAAAGCCGTGCCCTGCATGGTCTGACCCGGGCGCTGGTTGCCAACATGGTTCAGGGCGTGGAAACTCCGTTTGTACGGAAGCTGGAAATTCAGGGTGTGGGTTACCAGGCGTCCCTGAATGGCAACAAACTGAGCCTGCAGGTCGGGTTTGCCAATACAATCGTACTGGAAGTGCCCCAGGGTGTGATCTGTGAGCTTCCCAACAGTACCAATATTGTCTTGACCAGTGCAGACAAGCATGCTGTCGGTCAGTTTGCAGCAAATATTCGTAGCGTACGTCCTCCTGAACCTTACAAAGGTAAAGGGATTCGTTATGAAGGTGAATATGTACGGCGTAAAGCTGGTAAGGCATTTGCTAACTAGCAGTCTTCGCCTGCCTGTTTAAACAGACAGTCCGCGGCCTGAGTTACAGGTGATACTGTTTTTGAAAAGATGACGGTAAAATGAAACTAGAAAAAACACTGAAAAAACAGAAGCAACGACGTTCGTTCCGCATTCGCAATACGGTTCGTAAAACAGGACGTATACGGTTATCTGTTTATCGAAGCAATAATCATATTTACGCGCAGCTGATTGATGATACAGCTGGTGTGACACTGGTCTCTGCCAGCACGCAAGACAAAAGTCTGGCCGGTGAGATTAAGAATGGCGGTAACATTGCCGCTGCGGAAAAAGTAGGTAAGCTGATTGGCGAACGAGCCATCGAAAAGGGGATTAAAGAAGTCGCCTTCGATCGTGGCCCTTACCGTTACCACGGGCGTGTTGCTGCCCTGGCTGATTCTGCCCGCAAAGCAGGACTCGATTTTTAACAGAGACAACACTCAATACGGGTTGGAGAAGATACCGTGTCAAAAGAAGGTACAAAGCAAACACCAGAAACCGTCATTCAAATCCGCCGTTGTGCCTGCGTGGTCAAGGGGGGACGTCGATTCAGTTTCACTGCTCTGGTTGTTGTCGGCGATAAAGAAGGTCGTGTAGGCTGGGGATATGGTAAAGCGATCGAAGTACCGCTGGCTGTTGACAAAGCCGTCAAGCAGGCCAACCGCAGCATGGTGAAATCGAATATTGTAGATAATACCGTGCCTCATGAAGTGGTCGGCCGTTTCGGTTCTGCCCGTGTGCTGCTGTTACCCGCCCGTCCTGGTACAGGTATTATCGCCGGTGCCGGAGTTCGTGCCGTCGTTGAAGCAGCCGGTATTACTGATATTTATACAAAAAGTCGTGGTTCCAATAATCCAATCAATGTTGTGAAAGCCACCATTGATGGACTCTCAAAACTGCGAACCCGGGATGATATTGCACGTTTGAGAGGAGTTGAAGTCTAATGATTATTGATGACGTCCATCGCGGCATACAGAAGAATAAAAAGAAAAAACGCGTCGGCCGTGGTCCTGGTTCAGGACATGGCAAGACTTCCAGCCGTGGTGAAAACGGTTATGGCAGCCGCTCCGGTTCCTCGCGCCGCGTCAGCTTTGAAGGGGGACAGACTCCTTTAGCAATGCGTGTTGCGAAACGGGGTTTTAACAACAAGCAGTTCGCGAAAAAAGTTGCCGTGGTGAATGTGGCTGCTTTGGAGCTGGCATTTGAAAACGGGACTGAAATCACTCCCGAAGTGCTGGCTGCGAAAGGTCTGGCCAAAGGTCGTTTCGATCAGGTGAAAATCCTAGGGAACGGAGACCTGACCAAAAAACTTAACGTCTCCGCACACCTGTTCTCTGCTTCTGCTGAATCCAAGATTCAGGCAGCTGGCGGAACTGTCAGTCGCGTTTTGTCATAAGTAATTTCATTCAAGGACTTGATCTCAGCAGCTAAGAATACGATTCCCCTTTTGTTCAGGATTCGCTAAAATCCCAGGCAAAGCTTAAATCAATACCTGCTGAATTATGACACAAAGGATCGCTACTTATGCTCGGTAAATTATTAGTTCTGTTCAAAATTCCCGAGCTACGTACAAAAATTGTTCTGACGCTGGGACTGCTGGCCATCTACCGGATGGGGTTCTGGATCGCCCTGCCTTTCATCAATCAGGCCCAGCTTTCGGAAACACTCGCTGATTTACAGGGCCAGCAGGGTGGCATCGGACAGGTTATCCAGGTCATTTCCCTGTTTTCCGCTTCGAATATCGGCCAGAGTACCATCTTTGGTCTGGGCATTATGCCTTATATCTCTGCTTCGATTATCTTCCAGTTGATGGGCACGGTCTATCCACCCCTCGAGCGACTCCAGAAAGAAGGAGAAGCGGGCCGGAAGAAGATTAATGAATATACACGTTATGCCACTGTTGTGATCTGTCTGGTGCAGAGCTTTTTCTGGATCAGAACGCTGGCCGGTGGCTTTGGCTCCGGAAACAGCCTGATCCTGGATGGTTACCAGGGTTTGTATTACCAGATCGTGGCTACCATCACGATGACCACAGGGACCGTGTTCCTGATGTGGATCGGTGAGCAGATCGATGCTTACGGGATTGGAAACGGGATCAGTCTGCTGATTATGGCAGGGATCCTGGCCCGGATGCCTCAAGCTGGGTGGAGCCTGATTGAGCCAGCCTTTGAGAAGGGGATTGCCCTGGGAACCGATACCGGGATTGACCGGTTATTGATTCTGGCACTGGTGTTCGTCTTTGTGGTGGTCTGGGTGATTGCCATTACCCAGGGGCAGCGTCGTATTCCGATTCAATCTGCCAAGCACGTGCGTGGACGCCGGGTTTCTGGTGGTCAGCGACAGTCACTGCCCTTACGCGTCAATCAGGCTGGTGTAATGCCCATCATCTTCGCTTCCAGCCTGCTGATGTTCCCTTACTTTCTATTCCATGGCTTAAGCCAGTACTTTTCCACTTCTGAATTCTGGGCGATGCTCGATGAAGCATTCCAGCCGATGAGTCGTGGTTTTGTTTACACAATGTCTTATGTGGTCTTGATTTACTTCTTCTGCTACTTCTGGACGGCGATTACCTTTAATCCCAAAGATATGGCAGAAAACCTGAAAGATTATGGTTCGTTTATTCCCGGATATCGTCCCGGGGCACGAACTGCCGCCTACCTGGAGCAGGTGATGGTGCGTATTACCTACGTGGGTGCCGCGTTCCTGTCACTGGTTGCCATTATTCCGACCCTGGTATCCACCTGGTTAGGGGTCGACTTCCTGGTGGCGAGTTTTTACGGTGGAACCGGATTACTGATTGTGGTTTCCGTGGTGCTGGACCTGGTCAATAAAATTGACAGCCATCTGGTGATGCGAAACTATTCAGGATTACTTGAGAGCGATCTGTAAAGGTTAAACGGGTGAGTCATGGCGAAATTCACCAAAAAAGGTGCGTTTCGCTTGTCGATTCACGTTCGCGGCGTTTATAATTTCCTGATTCGCTCCGCTTCGGAAATTGTTCAGGTTTGATACGAAGCCGGAGTTTGCTCATTTTATGAGCGCAATTAATTAAATTTACACGAGTTACATTCAGCGGAACCCCGGTTTTCGCCTCTTGTCATCTCGATTATATCGTGAACCAAAGTTAGATAGAGAAGTCGTAGTACGATGAAAGTCCGAGCCAGTGTTAAGCGGATTTGTGAAAACTGTAAAGTCATTCGGCGAAAAGGGCGCGTGTATGTGATCTGCTCTTCCAACCCGCGCCATAAGCAGCGTCAGGGTTAATCGTCTCGAATTCAGTTTCATTGATTTGACTTCAGTTTTTTAAATCCAGCGGAGTGAACTAAAAATGCCACGTATCCTCGGTGTTGATATTCCGAACGACAAGCCCGTTTATGTTTCCCTGACATACCTGTATGGTATCGGCAAGGTGACCGCGCTTGATATCTGCCACAAATTAAATATCAATCCTCAGTTGAAAGCCAAAGATCTGACCGACGATGAGTTGAGCCGGATCGTGAATATGCTGGATACCGATTATTCCGTCGAGGGTCAGTTGCGTCGTGCCACAACCCAGGATATTGCTCGACTGCGAGACATTCAGTCTTATCGTGGCATTCGTCACCGTCGTGGACTGCCGGTTCGCGGACAGAATACACAAACCAACGCCCGTACCCGCAAAGGTGGTAAGAAAACCGTTGCCGGTAAAAAGGGTGTTAAGGATGCCCGCCACTAGGCCTTTGAATCCCCCGGGTTCTGTAGGCTGTGTCGAGAGAAGAACAAGATCAGACCGAGGTCGTTGTCAGTTGCGGCGACCTGAGATTAAAACATCACAAATCATGAGTATCAGTTTCTGAATCCAAGCTGACAGAAACATCAGGAGTAGCAGAGTGGCTAAAGTCAAACGAAAAAAAGTGAAACGTCACATCACAAAAGCGATTGCTTACATCAAAGCAACGTTTAACAACACCACCGTTACGATTACCGATTTAAACGGCGACGTACTCTGCTGGGCCACTGCAGGAACTTCCGGGTTCAAAGGCAGCCGCAAGAGTACTCCGTTTGCTGCCCAGCGGGCCGCGGAAATCTGTGCCGAAAAAGCATCCAAGTTCGGTGTGAAAGAAATGGAAATTCGCGTCAAGGGACCAGGTTCCGGACGGGAAAGTGCCATCACCGGTTTGCAGACAGCAGGCATCTCGATCCGTGCGATCGAAGATATTACCCCGCTGCCACACAATGGCTGTCGTCCCCCGAAAAAACGACGTGTCTGAACCAGGACTTCTGGTGACACTGCGAGCCGCCCCGGCAGCCGCAACACATATAGATTTAAAATAACTGGAACATCGATTTAACATCATGTTCTATTGACTGTGTTCTTTGGAGATTATTTCAATGCGAATCCGTTGGCGAGGACTGGAATTACCAAGCCGTGTCATCCCTGATCGGGAGTCAATGACATCAACTTATGGTATGTTTGTAGCCGAACCATTTGAGCGTGGATTCGGTGCAACCATTGCCAACAGTCTGCGACGAATCCTGCTTTCCAGCCTGGAAGGCAGCTCGGTAACCCGCGTGAAAATCCAGGGTGTGCAGCACGAATTTACCACGATCCCCGGTGTGGTTGAAGATATCACCGAGATCTGTCTGAACCTGAAATCGCTGATCGTCAAGAATTCCAGTTCCACTTCCAAGACTCTGCGAATTGAAAGGCATGAGCGGGGTGTTGTAACGGGCGCTGATGTCATCACCGACGATCAGGTGGAAGTCATCAATAAGGACCTGGTGATTGCCACGATGACCGATGATGTTCCCCTGAACATGGAACTGACCATCGAGAACGGACGCGGATACTCCCCCGCCTCAGAACACTCGCAGCATGATTCAGAAGTCGGCGTGATCCCCCTGGATGCCACATTCTCGCCTGTTGTGCGCGTGCGTTACAAAATTGAAGATACCCGTGTTGGTCAGCGTACCAACTACGACAAACTGATCCTGGAAATCTGGACCAACGGAACCGTCAAGCCTGACATGGCTCTGGTGGAAGCCTCCAAGATTCTCCGCAAGCACCTCAATCCCTTTATTACCTACCGCGAGCCCGGCCCGGAAATGCCGCCCGAAGGTGGTCTCAAGGGAATGCTGGATACGACCGGTTATGCTCCCATCGACCTGGAACTGGAAGAAAAACTCAACCAGAGTCTGGCCGAGCTGAACCTGTCTGTGCGTGCGACCAACTGCCTGGAATCGGAAGGCATTAACACCGTCCGCGACCTGGTGGGAAAATCAGAAGATCATTTATTACATGTTCGTAACTTTGGGGAAACCACCCTGGTTGAAGTTCGTGAAAGACTGAACCAGATTGGCCTGCGTCTGGGAATGAAGATTCCCAGCTCCTCATCGCAATCGCGTTAATCACCATTTGATTTTCGCGTTGTCGAAATTGAATCCACGAGTCTTTTACTCTCAGCAATCAGAATAATTCAGAGTTAAGTCATGCGACACCGAATGAGAGGCCGAAAATTAGGCCGCAATGCATCACACCGTAAAGCTATGTTCCGCAATATGGCGGTGAGCCTCATTAAAACCGTCCGGATTGATGAGGAAGCTGAAAACGCACCAAAGGTTTCTGGTCGTATTACCACGACCGTGCAGAAAGCCAAAGAGTTGCGCCCTTTCATGGAAAAGCTGATCACACTTGGCAAGAAGGCCCAGCCTCATCTGGAAAATGCAGCTCAGTATGCAACTGATGCTGATAAAAATTCCAGCGAGTGGAAGACCTGGCGTGAATCAGAACAGTGGAATCAGTGGAACCAGGCAATGGCTCCCGCTTTGACCTACCGTCGTCGGGCTTTTGCTGACCTGCGAGACAATGAAGCCGTTGACATCCTGTTCAACGAACTGTCAGAACGCTTCGAAGAGCGGACCGGCGGTTACACCCGCATCGTGCGACTGGCCACCGTTCGTCTGGGTGATGCCGGCGAGCAGGCCATCATCGAATTCGTAGGCGAACGCGATCGCGTCAAACCGACCAAACGCAGTGCCACACTCGATAGCGATACTGAAACCGCCACCGAAGAAGCCCCTGTCGACGAAACAGCCAGCGAAGAACCAGCTGCTGAAACCGAAGCAGAAGAAACTGCCGCCGCTGATGAAGCTCCAGAAGCCAGTGCGGAAGCGGCTGATGAATCTTCTGAAGACGACGAGAAAAAAGACGCATAAGCTGCGACCCGCAATATTCGGCTTTGCTGAACTGCGAGTTCTCGCTAATATTGACAGGCTAAGAGTATTTCCAATGATCGAAAATACTCTTAGCTTTTTTTACGTACCGGACACACAGCCAGGCTGGAGCGCAACACACTTTGCGATAGCGTTTCTCAATTTATGATACTCGCTTCAAGTGGCCCTGTAGACGTTACAATAAAACTGGATACAGTCTCGTCTGCATCGCGTTTGCAAAGTGAACCAGGACCATGAACCAGTCTTACGTTGTTGTGAAGTTGTAGCGGAAAGGATTCTGTCGCAGCATGTCAACGAAGAAGCCGTTTAATTTCAGTCACGCCATGTATCATCTGTGCCGTGACATTTCGCGTCGGTTGCCTGAATTTCATCATGTCAACATGGACCGCATCGCCATCGCGTTCGCCCAGGCCCGCCGCAACGTGCCTTATGGCATGCAGGCAAAATTAACGCCCCTCCGGTTCGAGAACGGCGATCTGCAGACGACCCGCTACGGTCGGAAATGGACGGTGCAACGGATCTACCAGGACCAGGAAGAGATGTTGTACATCCTCACATTTTACCTGCCCCGTTTTCTGAATCATTCGTTTGAGGAAAAGCTGATCACCGTGGTCCACGAGCTGTATCACATCAGCCCCGCCTTCGACGGCGACATCCGCCGCCTGGAAGGCCATTACCACGTGCACTCCCACAGCCAGAAAGAGTATGACGCCCACATGGCGGTGCTGGTAAAACAGTATCTGAAACTGAACCCGCCCCCCGAGCTGTATGCATTCCTCAAATGCCGCTTCTCCACCCTGCAGAAAAAACATGGCGGCGTCGTGGGTCTGCAGATCCCGATCCCCAAGCTGATCCCCGTCGATGACTCGCGGATCGCGTGAAGTGCTTATATTAGTAAGAAAAACTATTGATCGGCGTAATAATATTTGGATCAAGTATGATCGAATTATAGACGTTTGTGTTAATTCTCTTCAGGTCTACTTTCTGAGCCCCCAATTTCTTGAAATTAACTTGAATGTACTGCAGAAAGCGATAGTATAAATGTGAACAATGCCACCATGTTATGCATTAACATGTTAGTAATTTCAGATTCCTAAATGTCGTACCTATAAGAATTTATCGTTATTTCTGGTGCTAAGTGAGAAGCATATTCAGGTCTGTATTGAAGTGGATAGATTGGGTTTCTATCGTTGCCATGGGGGCAGTTGGCTATATTCTTGATATAGACTTAAGTCGACTGAATACTAATTCTCTTTTTTATAAGCCTGTAGATTGGATACAAGATAAAGCACCACAGGTTTTAATCATTTCCGTTTTACTTTTGGCAATGTCTCGTTTATTTCGATGGTCTTTAAGAGAAAAAACTCCTGAACAACGAATAATTGATAGACACATTTCGGATTTACTTGACAAGTTTAGGCAGGTTTGTTTCCCGGAACTTCCCCAAAATACAGCCGTTGATCACAATCGGGTAACTCTTTTTAAGCATGTTGACTTTAAGTTTTGGGTTTGGCCATTTAAAAAATTATTAAATCCTTGGGGATATTGGCTAGGACCGTGGTCCGGTTGGTTATGTGTCATTTATAGATCCGGTCATATTACTCAAGATGGAGCAACTGTGTTTCTAGCCCCAGATGCTGCGCAGAATTCTGAAGGAATAGCTGGTCAGGCATGGAGGAGTGGGGCGTATCGGGTGGGAAGTGAAGAAAATAAATTGCCAGATCTAAATGGGGATAAATACGTCGGACTTATCAGTCGCTTATGGTTAAAAACCATAAAATTGTTAAAAGTCTCATCAGCTAAAGCAGATGAATACGATAAGTTAGATAGAAAAGTCAAAGATTATGCAAGAAATACTAATACCTCAGTAAAATCAGTTTGGCAGCGTTTAAAAAAGGGAAAAACATGCCCCACATCGATCCTTGGAGTTATAATTAGGAATGAGAAAAAAGAATGTTGGGGTGTTTTAGTAATGGATAGTTCTAACGGATATTCATGTATTGATACGAGCGAAAAAAAATTTCGAGCTGAGTTAAGTACGTTGAACAGAGAACTGCGTCGTTATGGAATCTTTGAAGGGTGAGGTTGCTCCTATGTCTGAATGGATAGACTTAGATATTGAACGGTTAAGTAAACCTACACACGCTACTCAGAATGGTGTAGATATTTCATTTGATTTATCCCCATTTGATATTCCGGAAGCGATACGAAGCCATTTTGATCAAGTTGATAATCGTATTGTAGTTGAGTTTAAATATCTTGATGACTCTGCAGAAGAAACAAATGAGTTCTCTACTCCGGATATGTCTATTTTGATAGGAAAAAATAGCGGTTGTATTTACAGAGTATCATTTAAACGAAAAGCAAAGACTAATTCTGAATCAGAAAAAAAATGGTTAAAGGATATGTTCGATGTTTTCTTGTCCAAAATGCATTTGAATAAGGACGAAGATCATATCAATTTCGCTCGAAGGGCTCTTGAGGAGAAAGAAGACGAACTGATCGCTATTCCCTAAACAATCAGCGGTTATTATCCTTGAAAAAATAGACCTTGACCTGCCTTAAAAACCTGTACCAGGTCTTATGAAGGTTGGCTACGTACAAAAATCACTCTCAAGCCAAAATATTTATCATTATCTCGCATTTAGTATAATCGGGGATTAAGTGATTTCACTTTTCTCAGATCGAATCGCTGAGTTTGATCTACCTAATTGTTGTTGACTCATACCGTTTCGTTATGAAGTCTCCGATGCTTCTATAGCCGAATTCAATCAGGAACTAACGCAGATAGTTGGTAACCGTCTCACGAAATACACGGTCAGTCA
>NZ_CAXAVM010000172.1:0-15198 GCF_963972345.1 uncultured Gimesia sp.
TTTCTCAAGGTTTTTGAAGAAGCCGGTTTCCATGGGATTGAAATCCTCAAACGGGAAGACACCCCCTGGCAGACAGTGGAAGGCATCGAATTCCGTTCGATGGTCGTCGCTGCCTATAAAGGCAAACAGGGCCCCTGCCTGGAACGAAATCAGGCGATGATATACCGTGGACCATTTAAAAAAGTGGAGGATGACGATGGTCACACCTATTTTCGTGGCCAGAGGATTGCCGTCTGTGATAAGACATTTCGACTGCTGCAGGCTGAACCTTACCAAGGTCAGTTTGTCCCGGTCGAGCCACACCAGGACATCCCCCTGAAACAGGCGCGCGAGATGGACTGTCGCCGAAACGCAATCCGCAGTCCACAGGAAACCAAAGGCATAAACTATAATCTGACCACTCAGATTATAGATGACTGCTGCAGCCCGGACAGCGGTTGCTGTTAAACTCTGCCTGCATCCAATCACTTTCGTTCTCATGTACTGGATAGAATGATGGCCCCCCTGACCCTGCTCAGACAACACAGTAAGCTGGCAGATCCGCGTGAGCAGATTCGGATTCTCAACGAAGGTTCTCAACAGCCGGCTTTTGACGCACAGTTGCAGAAACACAAACTTCCGGGATTGCACGCATCTACAATTGAAACACTTCAGGTCAACCTGGGCAAACTCTGCAACATGACCTGTGAGCATTGTCATGTGGATGCGGGTCCAGACCGGAGAGAGATCATGAATGCAGAAACAGCGCAGGACTGCCTCAAGGCTCTGCAACACCCGGGATTTCAGGTACTGGATTTAACAGGCGGTGCGCCTGAGATGAACCCGCAGTTTAAAGAGATGGTGATCACTGCACGTAAGCTGGGCCGGCGTGTGATTGATCGTTGCAATCTGACCATATTACTGGCGCCTGGCTTTCGGGATCTCCCTCAGTTTCTGGCAGAGCAACAAGTTGAGATTGTCGCTTCACTTCCCTGCTATCTGCAGGAAAATACGGACGCGCAGCGAGGCGATGGTGCATTCAACAAATCGATTCAGGCTCTGCAGAAGCTGAATTCACTGGGTTATGGAATCCCAGGCTCCGAATTGAAACTGACGCTGGTCTATAATCCAGTTGGTTTCTCACTGCCGCCTGATCAATGCGAACTCGAAACGGCTTACCGCCGGGAATTGGAACAACGGTTTCAAGTACAGTTTACGAACCTGATCACAATCACAAATATGCCAATAAGTCGCTTCCTCAGTGAACTGGTTCAGCAGGAACGATTTAGTGAATATATGGAGCGGCTTGTAACCGCCTTTAACCCAGCAACCGTTTCCGGACTGATGTGCCGCTCGATTCTCTCCGTCGACTGGCAGGGCTTTTTATATGACTGTGATTTTAACCAGATGCTGAATCTACCTGTCGTAAATTCCGAACGGAAACACATTCGTGACTTTGTTTACGAAGAACTGGACAACAGGTCGATCGTAACCGGTCAGCACTGTTATGGATGTACCGCAGGAGCCGGGTCCGGTTGTGGCGGCGCGATTCAAAATACTGCTCCTGCAAACCTGCGTTGAAGCAGAAGGAATTCAGCCTGTCTGAACTTCTCATTTATGAAGTCAGATTAAATAATTCATGAAGGTCCCTCGACCGCATTATCCATGCATGCCATATTTCTCCTGAGCAACAACTATTCAGGTTATCACTATCCGTTTCCGTCTGGAAAAACAGACCTGGGGAAAGGGAACTATTTCTGAGAGGTAGCGAAAAACAAGGATTTTTCCTCATGAGTCTACCTCATACAGAAGGAAATAGAACTATATATTTCCAGTTCATTTTTTTCGCACTTGACAAAGCATTTTAAATATAATAATGGAAATATTCTGAACACAATATTTCACTGAAAACAGCCGAAATAGTTCTACCCGAATGTTAAAAAGATCCCACGATTGAAAGTTGACATCGGGCTTTTATGCTCTGTAATAATCGTTTAGAAATTTGGAAAGATTGCACAAAGAAGCAACGAGGATTTAACTGTGTTACTAGCCGATTCAACTTTTATCGAATCTCCTGAAAAAATTGATCCATTCACGGAAGAAGCTCCCATCGTTTTCTTTTCACTGGATGATGATGAAGAAAACATTGGATTCGATGACCTTGAAGATCTCGACGATGATGAGTTCGACGACGATGAAGATGATTTTGATGACGATGATGAAGAAGACGAGGATGACTTCGATGACGAAGAAGAAGATGAGTTTGATGATGAATTCGACGACGATTTTGATGACGATGACGACATCTTTTAAAACTCTTTAGCAACTCGGCAGCATGACTCGTCTTTGGATGCAGCAAAGGCGAGTACCGATGCTCACTTCTCCGTCTGGATATGCAACAGACACACCACCCGCCAATCACCTGAGTATAGGTGCTACCACCAGCTTCCTGAACTCTCCACTAGAAAAGTAATTTATTATGCAGGGACTGGTCGAACAAATCGATGAAGCCATCACGTTTCTGAAACCTCGTATTTCAGAGTCGCCCCGGGTCGGCTTGATTCTGGGTACGGGACTGGGAGATTTTACGAAACAGATCACCCAACAGATCCAGATTCCCTACGAATCAATTCCTCATTTTCCCCGATCCACGGTGGAATCTCATGCTGGTCAGCTGGTCTCTGGAAATTTAAACGGAACCCCGATGATTGCGATGGAAGGCCGGTTTCATTTTTATGAAGGGTACTCCCTGAAAGAAGTCACTTTTCCTGTCCGGGTGATGAAAGCGCTGGGAGTGGAAACGTTGATCATCACCAATGCGGCAGGCGGGATGAATCCTCACTACCAGTTAGCCGACATCATGATCATCGAAGATCAGATCAATTTAATGGGCGACAATCCATTGCGTGGTATCAACGATGATCGGCTCGGCGTCCGGTTCCCTGACATGTGTGCCCCCTACGACCGCAGGTTAATCGGGCTGGCTGAACAGAAAGCGCTGGAATTACAGATACGGACACAGACGGGAGTATTTGTCGCCGTGGCCGGCCCGAACCTGGAAACGCGTGCGGAATATCGCATGCTGCGTCAGATGGGTGCAGACTGTGTTGGCATGTCAACCGTTCCGGAATGCATTGTCGCCAACCATGCGTCCATGAAAGTCCTCGGGCTATCGGTAGTGACTGATCTCTGTCTGCCGGACGCCTTGGAGCCTGCTGAAATCAGCAAGATCTTAAAAGTGGCAGCAGATGGTGGACAGAAGCTGGCTCGACTGATCCCGCAAATCATTGCTGACCTGTAGACCAATTGTCCTGAATGCGCATTCCAGAGAAATACCGAACAGGTTATTTCCCGGTGGAATGATAATCCAGATACCAGGTTACGAATCGATCAATGCCCTGCTCGATCGATGTTGAGGGAGAGAATCCGGTTGCCCGCTGCAGGTCCGAAATATCCGCATACGTTTCCAGAACATCCCCGGGTTGCATCGGATAGTTTTCCCTGATCGCAGTCTTGCCGACCCGCTGTTCAATCACATCAATCAACCTGGCGATTCCCACTGGTTGATGATTCCCGATATTATATAATCGATAAGGGGCGACAGTCGAAAGCTCCATCTCGTCAGCAGTGAAATTGGTCTCACCTTCATTTCGAACCGGAATCTGTTCCAGAACCCCCAGCACACCGTTTACAATATCATCGACAAAGGTAAAATCCCGCTTGAGATCTCCGTGATTGAATACCTTGATCGGTGTCCCTTCCAGAATGGCTTTCGTAAAAAGATAGACGGCCATATCAGGCCGCCCCCAGGGACCATAGACGGTGAAAAAACGTAATCCCGTTGTAGGCAGATCATAGAGGTGACTGTAACTGTGAGCAATCAGTTCATCCGCCCTTTTGGTTGCCGCATAGAGGCTGACGGGGTGATCAACAGCATCATGTGTTGAATAGGGAATCTTTCGATTCGCTCCATACACTGAACTGGACGAGGCATAGACGACGTGTTCAATTTTTTTCAAGCGACATTGTTCCAACAGATTTACAAATCCCAGAACGTTACTCTGGACATATTCTAAAGGCTTGAGCAGGGAATTTCTGACACCGACTTCAGCCGCCAGGTGGATCACTTTCTGACAGGAATTCTGGCTGAACAGGTTCGAAAGACATGCTACATCTGTGATATCCCCTTCATGAAACTGAAACGCGGAATATTTCTGTAATTCTGCCAGCCGATCACGTTTTAATCCGACATCATAATGACGGTTGAGATTATCAATCCCTGTCACCTGATGCCCTTGGGCCAGCAGGCGGGCAGAAACATGAAACCCGATGAAACCAGCTGCACCTGTCACCAGAATATGGTTCATGCCGATTCCTGTTGCATCAGTTTCCGATAATAGTCAACGGTCTTACCCAACCCTTCCTGCAATGAAACGCGGGGTTCCCAGTTCAGGAATTTTCGAGCCTTGGTTATGTCAGGACAACGCTGCTTCGGATCATCGGTCGGCAGTGGTTCATGAGCTAATTCTGACTCTGAATTAACTGTTTTCAACACGGCCTGCGCCAGTTCCAACATACTGTTCTCTACAGGGTTCCCCAGGTTCACAGGCCCGATTGTTGCGTCCTGGTTCATCATTTTCAGAAAACCATCAATCAGATCATCAACATAACAGAAAGAGCGGGTCTGCTGACCATTGCCATAGATCGTCAGTGGCTCTCCTCGCAATGCCTGATTGATGAAATTAGAGATCACACGACCATCGTTAGGATCCATCCGCGGCCCATAAGTATTGAATATTCTCACAATGCGAATCGGCACCTGATGGGCCTGATGGTAATTCATGCACAGAGATTCTGCGATCCGTTTGCCTTCATCATAACAACTGCGCGGGCCCAGGGGATTCACATTTCCCCAATACTCTTCGACCTGGGGATGCACATCCGGATCACCGTATACTTCGGAAGTAGAGGCATGCAGAACTTTGGCTCGACAACGTTTTGCCAGCCCCAGAACATTCACCATCCCGATGCTTGATGTCTTGATTGTTTTGATGGGATTGAATTGATAGGCAACCGGAGACGCCGGACAGGCGAGATTATAGATCTCGCCGACTTCCAGATAAAACGGCTGCACAATGTCATGTCGGATCAATTCAAATTGAGGATGTCCGATCAGATGGGCAATATTTTTTTTGCTGCCTGTAAAGAAGTTATCGAGGCAGATGACATCCCTGCCTTGTTCGATCAGTCGATCACATAAATGACTTCCCAGAAACCCGGCCCCACCAGTTACTAATACAGAGTCCACCAATCATCCCTTTACATCAATGCAAGCCAAAACCATCCAGTAATCTTTCTTGACTAACTGCAATGTTCGAAAGCAAGTGTACCTGAACCGGATTTTAAAAACGAGATTAGAACTCAGATTCTACTCTGGAATCCTGTTGAATTCTTCCCGAAAAAGGGGGGAATGAGCATAAACAGGCGAGGTCGCTGCTGGAGATCATGCACGAAAACAGAATTACGAGGCGTTCCGCTCCGCCGTTTGATTTGATGCAACTTCGTTCACAACCTCGGCAAGCAGTTGTTTATCCTGTTCAATCTCGAAATCAGTCCGCTTCATTAATTCTGCATAGGCTTCATTAACCTTCTGAAGCTCCAGTGGCAGATTGATTTTAGACTGTAACCCTGGGAGACTCGTTGCAAGCTGATGAAAAGAGCGAGAGAGAATCACCCACTCGGAACCCAGACGTGCATGCGCACTCAATACCAGCCGGCCAGATACCTGCCCCTGTTCCATTGTAGATATACCACCAATACCGAAGGGGATCTTGGCACGCCTGCAAATAGCAGACATTTGATCCATAGTTCCATTCGACATCAATTCAAACATGAAATTCAGTTCCATGTCCAGATGCAAATCATTCAAACCAATATGGATTTGTGAGACATCAGGCAATTGCACGATTTGCTCAAGCTGATTCATTGCTCCAATTGTTTCTACCAGAGGAACTATTCTGGCCCGTGATTTGACACGATCACAGAACCATTCGATTTCTTCAAGCGAACGGAACATCGGCAACATCAGGGCATCAGCGCCCTGATCCAAGGCACTTTCAATCTCGACTGATGACTGAGGATTGAGAGGATTTAAACGAACCAGAACTTCAGCATTTTTGACCGCATTCTTGACACGTGAAATATTTTCTACTTTATGATGAGAAATTACGGTATCCCTACCCCCCTGACGCTCGACCTTTCCCAGTAACTCGAGGTCAATGAAGATACAATCGACGCCACAGTGGTCGACGTATTTTGCGATCTCAGGGCAATCAGTGATAAAAAAATATTTCATTTTTAAGACAGCTTATCGTTGAAACGCGGCAAGTGATTCTTCAGGATCAATAAAACAGCCCCAAAACAAAGTCCCCCCAGTCCTATCGAACATATAAACAGGTGGACATGGTCCGACACTATATTGACTATCATAGTGGATATTGAGATCCCTGAGAATGTCAGAAAGAGGAGGGCTGAATAATGTTTCAAATCAATGCCCTGAATCACAGATACTTCTAATTTTACAGACGACAAAACGGCCAGTCCCAGAAAATGCAACCAACTGGTTAAAACGAACGCCAGCATCACTCCGGATATCCCCAGAAACTCCCGCAGTCCCAGTGTAAGTAGAATTAGACAGACTAATGAAACACAACTGATTTTAAAAGGAATGACCGTTTCGTGTCTGGCATAAAATACATTCATTGTCAAAATAGATAAAAACAGAGCTGGCATCGCCAGAATGGAAATTTGCAGCAGTTTTGCTGTATTTGCGACATCCAGAGCCGTAAAGTGACCGCGCTGAAACAACAGCGAAACCACCGGTTCTGCACTGACATAAACGGCGATCCCCGCAGGTATAGAAATTAACAGAATCAGACCAGCCATCTGACTGACCATTTTCGCCCCCCTGCCCACATCCCCTGAGGCAAATATGCGACTCAATCTCGGAAAAATCACCATTGAGATGACCGCCCCGATTAACCCCCGTGGCAGCTCGACCAGTTTTTGTGAGTATTCAAACAGGCTGATCCCACCTACATACAATGAAGCAAATGACCGTGACACGACTGGAAAAGCCACGACCAGGCCAATGGCGGTGAGTGCCTGAAAGTATTTTACCATCAACTGACGGTTCAAGGAACTCAATCGAAAGCAGGATTGAAAAGCTCCTTTCAAATCAGTCACAAATAAGCAGCAGATGAGTTGAGTCAGTAACCGGAACAAACTTGCCGCCACTACGGCCCAGGCAAGTATTTCGATTTGATCAGGTGTCACCCAGAGAACAATCACCAGAATCAGAACCAGATTAAATAATAGATTACCATACGCGGGAATTACCGGTTTGTGATGTCCCTGCAGAACCGCTGAGGTAACCGCTGTCACAGCGCTGATGGGAAATGCCAGCAACACGATCGAAATGAGTTTACTGGCTTCTTCAATTTGAACAGGAGTGAATCCCGCAGCCAGAAGTTGAGTAAACCACGGGCCTCCGGTCACCAGCAGGAGAGTCAGCAGACCGGTTAGCACAGCAATCACAAAAAAAGTCTGCACGATCAGTTGACTGGCAGCCTGCCCGGAAACTTCTTCACTGCGACGATGCATTTCCGGTATCAGCACCACACCTAAAGCGCCTCCGACCAGCATGGCATTCAGGATATCCGGAACTGAAATGATGAGAATAGCCAGATCGTTCGCATGAGTCACCCCCAGTACCGTTGCAAGTCCCAGGACGCGCAACAGGCCTGTCATTCTGCCCAGCAGCATCGCAAGGGCTACAAACATCGCCGACAGTGATGTGGCTCTTTGTGACATGTTCGCTACTAGTTCGTTGAAAAAATACTCAGTTTAGAATTCATGTTGCCTTATTTAAAACAAAATACATTTCGATCGAGAGTGGAATAACACCGTAGGGCTTTGGCCAGGACTCGCAGACCCGCTTCGGTAAATAACGACTTCTCCGTACGGGTACATAATGCTGAACCGGTAGTTCGTTTTAATCCACTCATGAATGACTCCACAGTCCACCTATTCTCATAACCGTTTCCTTTAACTTTTCTTCCATCTTCTGTGAACGATGGTGACCATCCTCGTCGCCATCGTCACGATGTATACCCAGAGGAATCCTGATTCCCACATTTCAGTCTTCAAGACAAAACTCGTGTTCCCCATTCCGCGTCGTAACCTTTGTCGGCAAACAAACTTTGCAGTTGAGTTAACGTTCTTGTTTTGGCGAGCAAAGATCTCACTTCGCGTTTGGAGTTATACGGCCCCCAACTGACTACTAATCCAGCGGAAAACATGCTTTCGACCAGGGCGCACAACGAAAGTTTCAAATATTTTTTTACGAGATTTTCCACTGAGCGACAGGTTAAAGGCACTGATTGACGAGGTTTCCATTCCTTTCCAATCGAGGGCTGCTTCTACGGCAGCGGGAGCGAAACTTTTGAATGATATTGGCTAACATAATCTCAATGATTTCCAGCATCTGAGAGCGGTCGGCGATATATTTTAATGTGGAAAAATTCGGGCGTCGCTTTACCAACAGTCGTTTTTGTAATTGGCCAGAAGTTTCGATAATTCCGATGATTCCAAGATAGGTGATCTTCAGATCAGATCGCAAGATAAGAGTCGTGAGCATTTGAGGCTGGGTATATTTTTGAGGTCTTTTAAAATGAGAATACGGTTCGACATACTTCCGGGATTTTTTCATCTCCAGAGAAGTTACTTCCAGAAGGATGTTCTTTTTATTTGATTCGTTCATAATAGACACATCTAGTGCCTGGACAATTAAATTTCGAGAGGTGTTTTAAACAGCGCAATGTTATGTCACAAACTCCTCAGATGTAATTGTATTCTACGCTGAAGTACTGAAAATCCGGTCCGATCCAGTCGGCAGCAGCATACACTGACTGAAAAGACATCAGAACTTTCCAGTCGGTTAGTTTCCGAATTTTTGTTTTGTCTGCCGGGAGATGGTTGAATTCGTTTTTTTCGGGACGAATCCGTTCTTCCTCAATCGGTTCCAGCTCAGTGAGTCTGCCAGAACTTCGCTATACTTCCAAGCCCCTTTTCGAATACCTCGCGCAGAAATTCATCAAATCGCGAGGTTCCTCCCTGCCCCATCCTAAGTAGAACAGAGTCGTCCGTTTCTCTAGAATAAATACCATGCTACCGGAACAATAATCGTTAATCATTTAAAAGTGGCGTAAGCCGGATCAAAATTTCAAATTGTTTTTTGTGTAAAGGTGGAATCAAATACCTCGCTGGGGAGATAGTCCGAAGTCCAGATTAATCCGCTTCCCCTATCAGGCTGCCTCCCGAGCTGGCTCTGCCTGAGACAGAGGATCCGCCGTGGATTTTAAATGATCTTCCTGCTGAACCACTTTGATTCCTGTTATGCCTCCCGCGAGAGTCAACCCCACCAGATAGCCAAACAGGCAGCCTTCCGTTGTATCCAGCATCAGAGAATTCACCATACATACAAGCAGATAAACAGCGAGTACTGCCTGTCCCAGTGCCTGCTCGATTCCTGTAAGCCCTCGTGTCGTATTCCAGCTGACCCAGAAGAAACTCAAAAAGAGGACCACACCAATGATCCCATTTTGAACCAGCAGCATCACATATTCATTATGCGGATTCTCTGTAAAGACCTGACCTTTCTGCTCCATCAGTTCTCGATATTTGATAGCAAAACTGCCTACCCCTGATCCCATCAAGGGACTTGTTTTGGCAATCTGAAGTCCGTTCCCATAAAACTCAAGCCGTAGATCAACCGAGTTGCGACTCTTGTTTGAAATACGATATTCCCTGATTTCTTTAACTACCTGATTAATCCGATTCTGGAATCGTTCTGAATGCTGGTATGTCACCAGACCAATCAGACCGATACAGGCAGCAGCAGGTAGAATCCCTTTCACTCCCAGCCGCTGATACATGAGCAGCCCAATGAGAATCCCCAATGCCACGTAACCGGAGCGTCCTGGAACAATCGCCAGAATATTATAGGTTGCGATGACTGCTAACAGAGCATAAGGCCAGCGTCGGGCCGGGTGTTCCAGAAACTTCCAGGCAGCAAGGTATACCAGAAATGACATCAGAATATTTTGCGTAATCCGGTTCTTGAAAATCGCATGATCCATGAGCCGCACAGAACCTTCAATGGAAAACATCCAGCAGACCATTGAGGCAATCAGAGTCACGATCAGCGCCAGCTCAAACATCTGAATACCACGCTTGCGCGCATGCGGATCCATAAAAAATGTCAGATAGATTGGCATCATCAGAAATTGACGGTATTTAAATAAATTTCTGGATGCCAGTGACAAGATCTCTGGGGTGTATATCAGACTGCAGGCAAGACAAAAGAACAGGAGCACCGAGATCGTAACGATCCTGTATTTCTTAAAACAGGCAAACGTGACCCGATACTGTCCGGAAATTCCCCAACAGATGAAAATCCCCAGATTGCAGACTGAAGTCAGACTGGTCGAAACCGGAATTGTAAAACCAGTCAGAATGACCAGCAATACTCCAACCTGAAACGTCAGATCCTGGAAGCGAGTTCGAATAAAATACCCGAATTCACCTGAATCCATCTGGTTTGTGTTGCCCTCTAAAATGTGCATTAAGTCCATTCCAGTACGAAGAGGTTGTTTGCCTCGGAGCCAAATCATCAGAAGTCAGAGTTGTGGACTACTCTCAGTTCCCCTCACGATTAAGACATCATTTCAGGTGTTCAATAACAGGAATACTTTTCTATTGCGATACTAATTTCTCATTCAGGCACTGGTAGATTTTATGATCGGGGCAAGACACACTCAGATCATCCCATCCCTCCAGGCATTGGCCACATTATCAAACGCAATCCTGCTTATTCTCTTTGCCGCAGTTCACTTACAACGCTGCCTGCTCTTTAATTACTGCCATCACAGACGATCACTTTCTGCAGCGTTCGACACACAAGTTTGAAATCGATTATCAGGCTGCATTGATTAACATAATCGAGGTCAAATTCGATCACCGTCTCCTGAGACAATGCACTGCGCCCGGAAGTCTGCGCCAGCCCCGATATTCCCGGCCGAACACTGGATCGTATTACCCGGTTTGCTGGTGAAGTATCTTTCAACTCAAATCCGATATAAGGTCGAGGTCCAATCAGACTCATCTCCCCGCGAAAGACGTTAATCAGTTGCGGCAGTTCATCCAGACTGGTTTTGCGGATCAGCTTCCCAATCAGAGTAATGCGGGAGTCGTTCGTTGTTGTAAATTGAGGGCCAGTTTTCTCAGAACCAGTTCGCATGGAACGGAATTTCAGGATCATGAATGGCTTTTCATTCACTCCCAGACGTTGCTGTCTGAAAAAAACTGGACCAGGTGAGGTGAATTTGACGAGGCTGGAAATCAGTAAAAACACGGGAGAGAGTATGATCAGCGCCAGACTGCTCAACAGCAGATCGAGAGGACGCTTGAGAAAATAGCCTTTCGGAGGTCCGGACTCTGGTGAATTCTGATATTCCGCCATTAATTGAGGGTCAAAATGAGGCCCTCCCTGCCTGATGTTCTTTTTTTCAGTCGCTCGTTGTGACAGTTTGAAATCATCCATGATTTTCACCTATCCGATTTTGAATTTTGACATGCGATGTTCAGGCAGCGATCGAAGAACCGGTTCCCAGTTCGACAGAGCTATGGATCCCCAATTCGGCAAAGTTCGGTGCATGATCAAAGACCTGGTCTATGAAGATTCGCTGCCAGAGCTCTAAAGCCAGCAGCGCCCGCAGGGCACGTGTATGATTGACTTTTTCAGTCTGATGTTCATTGATCATTTCCCGCAGCCGTTCGGGCAGGAATATTCTCCGCTCCAGTGATCGCTCAGACAGCAGAACTTCGTTGACAAAAGGGGATAATTCGCGTTTAAACCATTCCCCGATTGGTACTGTAAACATCTGTTTTTTACGATAAATAACCTTTTCCGGTAGAATCGATGTGCAGGCTTTTTTGAGAATGGATTTCGTAACACCATTTCTCAATTTGAAGGAGCCAGGTATGCGAAACGCCAGATCAACCATGCGATAATCCAGATACGGCGCACGTGGTTCCAGAGAAACTGCCATCGCCATTTTATCGGGCTTCACCAGGTTGTTTCCCGGCAGCAGCATCCTTGTATCAAGGGCCAGCGCCTGATTAATGGGATCCAGGTGACGAAATTCCTGCAGATGAGATCGAGCGAAGTGGCTTGCGTCGCCCCCTGCCAGCTGTTGTTGTACCGAGGAAGAATAGAGCTTGCGCTTGTCAGCGGGTTGCATCAGGCTGATCGCTTTGATGTAAGCGGATTCAATTTGCTCTCGTGGCAACGTGAGATCCTGATTCGCAAAAAAGTTTCGATGGACATCGTAGCCGGCAAACAGTTCATCCCCCCCATCGCCGGTCAGAACGACTTTGACCGCTTTCCGCGCCAGTTGACTGACCCGATAAGTGGGCATGAACGAAACATCTCCATGTGGCTGATCATTGTGATATAATGTCAATGGCCAGCTGGATGTTAAATTTGGACTCACAATATCACAGGTATGTCGGGTCTGAAATAAATCAGCCAGTTCCTGTGCATAATGTGATTCATCAAAGCGGGGATCATCAAACCCGATACAAAATGTCTGCACCGGATGAGGCAGCTCGCGACTCATGAGAGAAACGACAGACGAACTGTCAATTCCCCCCGAAAGAAACGCCCCCAAAGGAACATCGGCCCGAAGTCGAATATTGACTGCAGACCGCAGTGTTTCAATGATTTCTTCTGACCAGGCCGATTCCGACCGACATTCCACGGGTTTTTCCGCCAGATTCCACCAGCGTCTGACTTCGGATCCCTGTCGAGTTACCTTGAGCATATGCCCCGGCATTAAATGTGTGATATTTTGAAACAGTGTAATTGGTGGAGGCACAAAATTATAAGTGAGATAAGCATCAAAGCCTTCCCAGTTCATCTCTGCTTTGACTCCCATCGCGAACAGTGATTTGATTTCGGAAGCAAACAGCAGACGCGTTCCATCATCATGCAGATAAACCGGTTTCTGACCTATTCGATCCCGATACAGAAGGAGACACTGTTTACGCCGGTCCAGAATTGCAATCGCAAACATGCCATTCAACTGCTTGACGAACTCCTCTCCATCCCGTTCGTACAGCCTGAGTATCACTTCAGTATCACAACTGGTGCGACAGTTCAGATTCTTAGCCAGTTCTCGAAAGTTATAGATTTCCCCATTCTGAACGACAATAATCTGCTCATCATCAGAGAACATGGGTTGATGGCCACCTGCCAGATCAAGAATTGACAGGCGCTGATTTCCCACCAGCATGCCGTCCGCTTCGAAAAGTCCCCGATCATCGGGACCACGGTGACGCATGCGCTCGCAACCGCGTTCTGCCAGTGCTGTTCCAAACGGCCGCTGTTCGCAATCATATCCGCCAATGATTCCACACATTACGATTCCTTCCGTTCCCCAATAGGGGAAACTTCACGAGCATTACCTGCCCGATTCTCCGGCAGCCATAAATTCAAGCCGCCTTTCTGACTTTATCCAGTGCTTGCATTACAGAATTGGGTAAAAGGTTCTGTAGATATATTTTCAAGTGCCGGCGACGTACCAGTTTCTTTGTGATTGATTTTCCACGCCTGATCTGCGCTTTATCAGGAGAGAATTCCACATCCCGCTCCTTCACGGTGATCCAGCTGGGATACTGACAATGGATTGTCTTCTCCGTTTTTCCGGTCACCATCAATTCTCCACCAGTCTGCCGAATAAACTCGTTCACTGACTGTTTCACTAAAGGCCATTTTTCGTGATAGTCATCACCGGCCATCACGCCGCCCACTTTCAATTTCTGATACCATTGGTACATTGTTTCGCCCCCTTCTTCTCCAGAATGGGCATAACCATCCACGTAAATAAAATCAAACGTGTGATCATCAAACAGATCCAATGCTTCCGTGAAAGTCATCCTCAACAATTTGTACGGAGCAAACAACCCTACTTTCCTCAAAGCGGCTTTGTACTCTTCGGTATCGTGTGTGTCCGCATACATATCAACACCGAAAAAGGTTGAGAACTTTCCCGACTGAATCATCCGCTCTGAAAAGATCCCTTGGGCAACCCCCAGTTCGATGCCTGTGTTGTCAGCTCCATTCAAAAACTGAACTACATCCTGCCTATGAAATTCTTCCAGCAGCTCGATATCTGGCATTTTTATTCTCCCCATCCGTTCGAAGAAACAGGTCACATTGAAATAACCATCAGAGGTGATCTGAAAGAATCAGCTTCCACTCTGTCGCAAACAGTTTGAAACATTTTTCTACGAACCGGTTCTATTCATGATCGCAGATTTTGTATTATTTTCAGGAACGGTAAACTAAGCTATTTTGGTTTTTCGGGAAAGCCCAGATTGAGAACGTCAACTCACTCTTCACAAACGATTTACTTTCTCCCACTCACTCTGGTTGGCCTTGACGAAAATCGTACATTCCCTGTCTAATACCGCCGCGAAAAAAAACCGATTTCTCGTTTCCACTACTGTGCCTCGGACCGATTTGCTACCAATGTACTTAACAAAGTCTCCACAGAACAGCCGAACCGTAAAACATGTAATGGCAATATGTTATGGTGGAGGACATGTCCAGATGCTAATTCCCGTGCTGCAGGAGCTAAAGGCTCAGGGCTGCCGGATTTCGGTACTCGGTTTGACCACAGCAATAGACCCACTGCAAGCCGCTGGGTTTGAACCGCTGGGCTTTCGACACCTTCTGACAGCTGAAGATGAGCGCGCATACGAACATGGAATTCGGTTGGCTGAAGAAATGCAGGCAAATGGAAATCCGGTCCCTTTGGAAGAGACCATTGCCTATCTGGGTCTCTCCTATACCGACCTCGAAGAACGATTCGGAACAGAAAATGCAGAGCAACAATATCGGACGCAGGGACGACGTGCTTTTCTTCCCCTCAACCCGTTAAGGCGAGCATTCGATCAAATGAAACCGGATGTTCTGTTGACGACGAACTCTCCCCGGGCAGAACTGGCATCGGTCAAAGTAGCCCGAGAACGTGGCATTCCCTCAGTTAGCATGGTCAGTCTGTTCGGCCTGCAGATAGCCGACATTATTGCGGA